>NZ_JVSR01000092.1:0-25967 GCF_001069785.1 Streptococcus parasanguinis | reverse complement strand
TAGTAGAGCCCACTCAACCACTGCGTCTTGCTCGACAATCCAAAAACAATCAAGAGGTTAGGACTTCTGTCCCAGCCACTTTTTTTGTGGTCTAGAATATGGTATAATGAGAAGAATTTGATAGGAGCGTCCAAATTTTTGAAGACGCTACGGAGAACTGAGGAGTCGGATATGAATCTCACATTACATGAAGTTGCTCATCTAGTACATGCAAAAAATGATATCAGCCAATTTGAAGATGTGGCCCTCGTCAAGCCTGAATTTGACAGCCGTTTGATTGGGCCTGGAGATCTGTTTGTTCCTTTAAAGGGAGCGCGTGATGGTCATGACTTTATTGAGACTGCTTTTGAAAATGGAGCTGTAGCCACTTTTTCAGAGAAAGTGGTAGAAGGCCACCCTTATATTTTGGTGGAAGATGTATTGAGCGCTTTTCAAACACTAGCTGCAGCCTATCTTCAAAAGACAAAAGTGGATGTTTTTGCAGTGACGGGGTCAAATGGTAAAACCACCACAAAAGATATGTTGGCACAGCTTTTGTCCACTACTTACCTGACCTATAAAACACAAGGGAACTATAATAACGAAATTGGTCTGCCTTATACGGTTTTGCATATGCCAGAAGGGATAGACAAACTCGTCCTTGAAATGGGGCAAGACCATCTAGGAGATATCCATCTCTTGTCAGAACTGGCGCATCCAAAAGCTGCTATTGTCACCTTGATTGGGGAAGCCCATTTGGAATTCTTTAAAGATCGAAGTGAGATCGCAAAAGGAAAACTCCAGATTGCGGACGGGATGCCAGAAGGCGGTCTTCTGGTAGTTCCAGCTGATCCGATCGTCAATGCCTACCTCCCTGAAAATCAAACAGTCGTTCGCTTTGGGCCAGACGAGGAGATTTTTATTACTGAGTTAATTGAGCGAAAGGATAGCTTAACTTTCCGAGCTAATTTCTTAGAAGAAGCGATTGATCTTCCGGTAACAGGAAAATACAATGCGACCAATGCCATGATTGCAGCTTATGTTGCTTTGAAAGAAGGAGTGAGTGAAGCTGCGATTCGTGACAGTTTTGAAACCTTGCAATTGACGCGCAACCGGACAGAATGGAAGAAGGCCAGTAACGGAGCGGATATCCTATCCGATGTCTACAATGCCAATCCAACGGCTATGCGCCTAATCTTAGAAACTTTCTCTACCATTCCTGCTAATCCAAATGGTCGAAAATTAGCCGTCCTGGCAGATATGAAAGAACTAGGGGAGCAATCCATTGATCTGCACAATCAAATGATCCTCAGCCTGTCGCCGGATGTTTTGGATACGGTTATTTTCTACGGCCAAGACATTGCAGGATTGGCTCAGTTAGCGAGCCAGATGTTCCCACTCGGACATGTCTATTATTTCAAGAAGACAGCTGAGGAAGATCAGTTTGAGGACATGGTCAAACAAGTCAAGGAAAGCTTGAAAGAGCAAGACCAAATCCTTATCAAGGGAAGCAATTCCATGAATCTGGCAAAATTGGTAGAGGAATTGGAGAATGGTAAGTAATAATGTACTGAAGGACATTCAGCGCTTGATTTCAATCACCAATACAGGCTTAGCATTCTCAAAAGATCCATTTGATCAAGAGCGCTACCAGGATATTCGTGAAATTTTACAGGATCTTGTGAGAGAAACGACTGATCTGAATTCACAAGAATTATCGGATTTGTTTCGACCGACAAACTATTATGACACCCCCTTAATTGATGTTAGGGCTTGGATTGTCAAAGATAGAAAACTTTGTCTGGTGAAAGGTCAGGGAGAAGAGACCTGGGCTTTGCCGGGTGGTTTTGGTGAGGTTGGCTATTCTCCGACGGAAAACATTTTAAAGGAAATCCAAGAAGAAACGGGCTATGTAGCACGTGTCAATCGCTTGTTGGCAGTATTTGATACCAATCGCTACCAATTGCAAAGCCGCCAATATGTGAAATTGGTATTTGAATGTGAATTGCTGGATGGAAGTTTTCAACAGAATCAGGAAATTTCCGATCTTGCATTTTTTGAGAGAGAGAAAATGCCTGCTCTTTCTACCAAGCGCAATACAGAAGAACAATTGAACTTCCTTTGGGAGGTCTATGATGGGAAACGAGATTTGTATTGTGATTAAAAACGATCTATAAATTAAAGGGATATAAAAATGACACTTTGGGATTTATTGTTTACGAACCAAAAATCAGCCCCGCCTGAGTTTGGACTCTGGTATTTTTTCCTACCAGTTTCCTTGTTGGTGGTTGGCTACTTTTCTATCAAATATGCGCAGTCAAAAAGCTACCAACGCTTTTGGTACTGGGCACAATTGATTCAAGTCCTGACCATCAATGCTTGGTATATTCTAGCCCACATGCCTTTGACAGATAATTTGCCTTTTTATCATTGTCGCTTGGCTATGCTTGCGATCCTCTTTGCACCGAGAGGGACCTATATCAAGCAATATTTTGCCTTGTTGGGAGTTCTAGGATCCATTGCGGCCTTGGTTTATCCAGCCTTTGACCCCTTCCCCTTCCCCCATATTACTGTGCTCAATCTGATTTTTAGTCACTGGGCCTTGTTTGCCAATAGTTTGATTTACCTGCAAGATTTTTATCAGTCGGAAAAGCAAGATAGCTTACGAATTGTTAAGATCACCTTTGGCATGAATGCAGTCATCTTTTTGGTCAACCTTTTGACCAGAGGAGATTACGGCTTCTTACGACGTCCACCAATCATTGGAGACCACGGTGCTCTCTTTAACTACCTCTTGGTCAGCATCGTGATGGTAGCTGGTATTTGCTTGGTCAATCAACGCTATAAATACAAATACAAGATGGTCGAAGAGAGTATCGTTTCGCGTTCAGAATAAAAAGAGCAGATAAGGGAAAGAAATCATGACACTTTGGGACTTATTTTTCACCAGTCAACCAACGGCCCCTCCTCAATTAGGAGTCTGGTATTTCTTATTGCCGACTTCATTGGTGGTAGTGGGAGTTCTGTCCATTCGATTTGCTCACTCTAAAGCCTACCAAAACTTTTGGTATTGGGGGCAGTTGATCCAGTTGCTTATCATCAACTCTTGGTATCTAGCTGCTCGCTTGCCTCTTTCAGAGAGTCTTCCCTTCTATCATAGCCGGATGGCTATGTGGATTATTCTCTTAGCTCCTAAGAGCAGCTTCAAGCAATATTTTGCCCTCGTGGGAGTCTTTGGCTCCATTATGGCCTTGGTTCATCCCGTCTTTTATCCCTACCCTTTTCCTCACGTATCCTCGATCAACAATGTCTTTGGTCACTGGGCTCTCTTGGCCAACTGTTTGATCTATCTGGTTCAATCCTACCAGGTGGAAGAAGGGGCTGTTTGGAAAATCTGTCAGATGACGTTTGGGATCAATGCCATTATTCAGCTTGCGAATCTCGCAACAGGTGGAAACTACGGCTTTATGCGTCGGCCTCCTGTGATCGGTGACCATGGCCTTGTGCTCAACTATTTCATCGTGACAGTTCTCATGACGGGGACACTGATTTTCATCAATACGATCGTTCAGTACAGTAAGAAAAGAAGAATACCTAAATCTGTTTAAATAAGGAGATTTTATGCATCATTTTTTCACTACAGAATCAACAGCACCACCAGCAATCTCAGCACTTTGGTATAGTGTGATGGTCTTGTTCGTTGTGACAGCGATTATGATGTCACTTCGCTATTATCAGAATGAGCAATTTCGCAAATGCTTTCAATACTTACAAGGCTTCCAGTTAATTTGCTTGTATCTTTGGTATTTTGCCTACCACATTCCTTGGTCCAATAGCTTACCATTTTATCATTGCCGTTTGGCCATGTTTGCGGTCTTGTTTTTACCAGACCGCTGGAAAAGTAAACAGTTCTTTGCCTTGATGGGAGTGAGTGGAGCCATCTTTGCCTTGGGTTATCCAGTCTTTGATCCCTATACTTTCCCTCATATTACAAGCTTTTCTTTCCTCCTCGGACATTACTGTCTTTTAATCAATTCCTTGATTTATCTCTTGAGATGGTATGATCGAAACCTCTTAAAAAATAGTCAGATTGTTCTCTATACCTTTGCCTTAGATTTATTCCTGGTTGGAGTCAATCAATTGACGGGAGGAAATTATGGCTTGATGGCCCGCCCTCCGATTATGAGAGGGGATAAGGTGTGGCTCAACTATCTGGTTGTATCCAGTATTTTAGCTCTTGCTTTATTACTCTTTAATCAGTTCTTCAGTCGCAGAAGTGAGCGGGTGAAAGTGAGAAAATAACAAGTAGGAAGGTTGGGATATCTCGGTCTCAACCCTGTTTTATATTAAAGGAGAATATATGAAGCGTTTCTTGCTAATGATTTCCCTCATTTGGAGTTTGGTTTGTACAATCACGATCGCACATGCAGATGATGAAGTTCGCTATTCGATTGAATCCTATGTAGGACACCTCCAATTGCAGGAAGATAGCCAAGCAACATTTACACAAGAGATTACCTATCAGTTTCAGACAGGCTATCATGGTCAATATGTGACCCTAGGAAGCGCAGATCCTCTTCCAAAAGGGTTTAAGATTCATCGTCATCCTGAGGTGGAAGCCTATGTGGATGGGGAAAAACGTGCGATTCGTGTAGAGGAGACAGACCTGGAAGATGGTCGGCAATTAAAAATATACAATGCCCGTATCGTCGGAGGAACGGTCAAGATCAAAGTAAAATGGAAGATTGATCATCTCTTGACTTTCTACAAGGATATTGCAGAACTGAATTGGTTTCCTATTTCAGATGGAGATGAGAAAGTCGCGAAATTAGATTTTTATGTAGATGGCTTGGATGCCAAGCAGGGAAAACTGTATGCCCATACTGGTTACTTTAATCCACCAGCCCAAGTCGAACGGACTGCAACTGGTTATCATATTTGGACAAAGGATTTTCCAAAAAATGGTAAGCTCGAACTGCATGCCTATTGGCCAATGACAGAGGCCCTGCGTCGAGACCAAGCAAATGAGATTAACAAGGGAAATGGAAAAGAGAAATTTCTCAAAAAAGAGAAATCCATTGAACAAAAAACGTTCCTCTATCGGACCCTTCTACTCAAGGTCGTTCCAATTGTATCGGTTCTTTTATTTATCCTAGCTTTCATTCCATGGATCCGGTATTTTATCAGTACCAGAACTCGTCGGATTGCAAAAGGAGTACGATTATACGAACCACCACAGAATTTACCTCCTCTTGTCCTAGCTAAGGCACTGTATCAACTTGATTTTGAACGGATGGTGATGTCTAGAGAGAAGGGGCAACTAAAATTTAATCATCTCATCCAGGCAACTATGTTAGATCTTATTGATCGAGGAAATCTTCGGTTGACTAGGGATGAAAATGGGGAAACCTTGACCTGTCTCCATTATGAAGGCTTGGCTGATTTTGAATTGAAGTTTATTGAAATGATCTTTGATCAAGAATCTCAAATCAATATCAGTGAAGTATTTTCAAGGTATAAAATCGACAAAGTAGCCCTAAAAAAAGACTTTCGAGCTGCTAAATCAGACACCCAACGAGACCGTATTCGAAAGGTCGGAAATGACGTTCAATCACTGTTAAAAAAAGATGCCCAGCAATTGTCAAAAGGGGTAGAGAAGGAGATTGCGAAATTAGGATTGCCTTCTTATTTTAGAGACTTATCTGAAAAAGAAGAAGCTTTTTCAAAAACAGGCTGTGCCTTACATTTTTGGCTCTTACTGATCTTATTTGTGAGCATGTGTTTCTTATCTTTTGGATTTGGTTCCCACCTATCTTCCTTCTATTTTTGGATGATTGTATTGTTGGTCGTCTTCTTCATTCCATTTTATATTCTTGTGAAAATTCGCGAAGAACATCTCCAATCCTTAGAGAACTTGGATGAACAATTTGAATGGATGGCCTTTCGAAATATGATCGAAAGTATTCCAAATTTCAATCAAGCAGAACTGGAGAGTGTTGTTCTATGGAATCGTATCCTAGTCTATGCAACTATGTATGGTCAAGCTAAAAAAGTGAGTCAGGTACTCAAAAATCATCAGATTTCCTTGCCATATGAAAACTGGGACACTGTTGTTTGGCTAACGACCTCCTCAAATTCCTTCCTAGACGGCTCTACCTTGATGAGTTATGCTGATGATTCCTATAGCGTTTCAAGCTTCTCTACTAACTCCTCAGATGGCAGTGGTGGCTTTGACGGCGGTGGCTTTTCTGATGGTGGCGGTGGCGGAGGATTTGGAGCCTTCTAACAGTCATGATGAGAGGACTAGAATCTACGGATTTTAGTCTTTCTTTTTGCTCTCAAAGAAGAATCATCGTTGAAAAAAGTGCCTATTTTCGCTATAATAGGAGAGATAGAGAAATTGAGGAGAGATCCGATGTAAAGATGAATTTGTAAATTTATCAGAAAATAAAAAGAGAAAGAATTAGGAATATGAACGTACAAGAAGAGATTAAAAAACGCCGTACCTTTGCCATTATCTCCCACCCGGATGCTGGTAAAACGACGATTACAGAGCAGTTGCTCTACTTTGGGGGAGAGATTCGGGAAGCCGGTACCGTAAAAGGGAAGAAAACAGGAAACTTTGCTAAATCTGACTGGATGGATATTGAGAAACAACGTGGGATTTCGGTAACCTCATCTGTTATGCAGTTCGACTATGATGGCAAACGGGTCAATATCCTTGATACGCCAGGGCACGAGGACTTCTCAGAAGATACTTATCGGACCTTGATGGCGGTGGATGCTGCCGTCATGGTGGTAGACTCTGCCAAAGGGATTGAGGCTCAAACCAAGAAATTGTTTGAGGTTGTGAAACACCGTGGCATTCCCGTCTTTACCTTTATGAATAAGCTAGACCGGGACGGTCGTGAGCCACTGGATCTCTTACAAGAATTGGAAGAAGTCTTAGGTATCGCCAGTTACCCAATGAACTGGCCGATCGGGATGGGGAAAGCCTTTGAGGGACTCTATGATCTTTATAACCAACGTTTGGAACTCTACAAAGGGGATGAACGTTTTGCGAGTCTAGAAGACGGAGACAAGCTCTTTGCCAACAACCCCTTCTATGAGCAAGTAAAAGATGATATCGAACTCTTGCAAGAAGCTGGAAATGAATTTTCAGAAGAAGCCATCCTTGCGGGTGAATTGACTCCCGTCTTCTTCGGCTCAGCCTTAACCAATTTTGGAGTACAGACTTTCTTGGAAACCTTCCTCAAGTTTGCCCCGGAGCCACACGGCCACAAGAAGACAGATGGAGAACTTGTCGATCCTTATGACAAGGATTTCTCAGGCTTTGTCTTTAAAATCCAAGCCAATATGGATCCTCGTCACCGCGACTGGATCGCCTTTGTGCGGATCGTATCTGGCGAATTTGAGCGTGGGATGAGCGTCAACCTGCCTCGTACTGGTAAGGGTGCTAAGTTATCTAACGTAACTCAATTTATGGCCGAAAGCCGTGAAAATGTCAGCAATGCTGTAGCAGGAGACATCATCGGGGTTTACGATACCGGTACTTATCAGGTTGGAGATACTTTGACAGTGGGCAAAAACAAGTTTGAATTTGAACCCCTGCCAACCTTTACGCCTGAAATCTTCATGAAAGTGTCAGCTAAGAACGTCATGAAGCAAAAATCCTTCCACAAAGGGATTGAGCAATTGGTGCAAGAAGGAGCTATTCAGCTCTATACCAATTACCAAACAGGTGAATACATGCTTGGTGCCGTTGGTCAACTTCAGTTTGAAGTCTTTAAGCACCGGATGGAAAATGAATACAATGCCGAAGTGGTCATGAGCCCAATGGGTAAAAAGACCGTTCGCTGGATCAAACCAGAAGACTTAGATGAGCGCATGTCTTCAAGCCGAAACATCTTGGCGAAGGACCGCTTTGACCAACCAGTCTTCCTCTTTGAAAACGACTTTGCCCTCCGTTGGTTTGCGGATAAGTATCCAGACGTTGAGCTGGAAGAAAAGATGGGGTAAGGAACGATTCAAAACCGATCCATAACAATAGAATAAGAAGACGAAAATCTACCCGTTTTCGCTTATAAAGGAGAAACTATGGGATTACTAAGTGGTTTGATGGGCAATGCCTCTCAAAAGAATGTTGATAAAGTAGAAAGAGATCTGGAAGATATCTTGGTGCCGGGAGAGCAAGTCACACTTGCTTTTAGCTTGATTCGTGATTTAATCGTCTTTACAGAGTTTCGTTTGATCTTGGTGGATAAGCAAGGAGTAACAGGAAAGAAAACTTCCTACAAATCCCTTCCTTATCGCTCCATCTCTCGATTTTCAGTAGAAACTTCCGGTCATTTTGATTTGGATGCTGAATTAAAAATCTGGGTCTCTTCAGCAGTGGAACCTTCAGAAGTTTTACAATTCAAGAGTGACAACAGTGTCATTGAAATCCAGCAAGCATTAGCCAGTGCGGTCTTTAAATAAAAAATCATGTTGATAGAGAACAGTTGAGAAAGGAGACGGAATGTTTATCGATAAACAATTGGGTCAAGATCGGAAATGGATCAATATCGACTCGGATTTGATTGCTGAAAATTCATATCTTTATAAAAAATACGATATTGACAAAGAAACCATTGAGTACGCGATGGATAAGAACGAACGTGCCCATATGGATTACAATCGAGAAAACGGAACGATCACCTTTATCTACAATGTATTGGATTTAGAAAAGGACAAGGAATACTACGAAACCATCCCCATGACCTTTATCGTTCAAGATACGCGACTCGTGACCATCAGTAATCAGGACAATGCCTATATCATTGAACAAATGGTTCGCTATTTGGAAAGCCATGGGGAGCTGTCGATCTATAAGTTGCTTTTTGCAGGTCTTGAAATGATCAGTAATGCTTATTATCCGATTATTGATCGCTTAGATAAGCACAAGGATGAACTCAATCGTTTGCTTCGAAAGACAACGACGACCAAGAATCTTTATGCCCTGTCTGACCTTGAGACCGGTATGGTGTATCTGGTCGCGGCAGCCAAGCAAAATCGGATGTTGCTAGAACATATCAAAGCACATGCCATTTATCGCAGGATGAATGATGTTGAAAAAGAGCAGTTTGATGATGCCATGATCGAAGCGCGTCAGTTGGTTTCGATGACTGAGTTAATTTCCAATGTCTTGCAACAGTTGTCAGGATCTTACAACAATATCCTAAACAACAACTTGAATGACAACTTGACCACCCTAACCATCTTTGAAGCCTTGTTGGCGGTCTTAGCCGTTATCACCGGTTTCTTTGGGATGAATATCCCTCTTCCGATGACAGAGGATCCCAATGCTTGGATCTATGTATCCCTATGTAGCTTTATATTGTGGCTCATTTTAGCAAAAGTTATGCGGTGGATTGTGAAAAAAAGATAAAAAAAAAGAGGCTTGGAGAAATCCGAGCCTCTTCGTATCTAGAATAATCTGAGAAATAGGAACCATCTAGACACCTGCCCTCCTCTCCAAAGAAGGGGCAGTGTGAATAGTTCATCGACTGTACAAAATCTTCTTGGAAATAGTAGGAGTAGATTTAATAGTACTGAGTGGTTCTAAATAAATCAGAACTTAGAATAAATCGTTGAATCAGATAAAATGATCCTATTTCTTTATACAGAAATATTTTAGATACTAACTGTATTATACATATTTATTTGTAAAAACGCAAGATAAGAGTTACCAAAAAATAAAAGTTTTCCGATTTTTTTATACTCCAATGATGAAGTATATGAAATGGTCGCAAGAAGAAAACCAGTCCTGGCTAGATTTAGGGGCGTTTTTATAATCTTAAGCTATCTAAGATTTTTTCCTAAAAAATAAAATTAGTCTCCTGTGACTATCATTTGCCTCTTCATTATGTTATACTAGATAAGTTGCAAACTTGTATGAGAGAAATGGTGGGGAGACTGAACAGATGGAAGGCTTCTGTTCGAAAGAAGACTCCCGCAAATAGGATCATGTTGCCTATTTGTTTGAAAAAACGATTCTAGTCAACAACATCCGTTAGGACGCAAAACATTTTTCTCTAAAGAAAATGTAGTCTTAAACAGACGGACTAGTTTTTCTTTAGATGAGTCTTGCGACAGGTAACCGGGAAGATGACTTCCTATGCAATCAGTGCGTATTCGCATTGAAAGAAGTTTGATAAAGTGGCTTCGCACCACTTTTTAGAAAGAAGAAAGAATTGAAATTCAATGAATTTAACTTATCTGCTGAATTATTAGCAGAAATCGAAAAAGCTGGCTTTGTAGAAGCAAGCCCCATCCAAGAACAAACTATTCCTTTGGCCCTTGAAGGAAAAGATGTCATCGGCCAAGCGCAAACAGGGACCGGTAAAACGGCTGCTTTCGGTCTTCCAACTTTGGAGAAGATTGATGTCGATAACACAGTAATTCAAGCCCTTGTTATTGCCCCAACGCGTGAATTGGCGGTTCAAAGTCAGGAAGAACTCTTCCGCTTTGGACGCAGCAAGGGTGTTAAAGTCCGCTCTGTCTATGGTGGATCAAGCATTGAAAAGCAAATCAAAGCCTTGAAGTCAGGTGCTCATATCGTTGTGGGAACCCCTGGACGATTGCTAGATTTGATCAAGCGCAAGGCCTTGAAACTCGATCATATTGAAACCTTGATCTTGGATGAAGCAGATGAAATGCTCAACATGGGCTTTTTGGAAGATATCGAAGCTATCATTAGCCGTGTTCCAGAAACACGTCAAACCTTGCTCTTTTCAGCAACGATGCCAGAAGCGATCAAACGCATTGGTGTTCAGTTTATGAAAGAGCCCGAACACGTTAAGATTGCGGCTAAAGAATTGACCACCGACTTGGTCGATCAATACTATATTCGTGTCAAAGAAGGCGAAAAGTTTGATACCATGACTCGATTGATGGATGTCGAGCAACCGGAGCTTGCCATTGTCTTTGGTCGGACTAAACGCCGGGTCGATGAATTGACGCGTGGCTTAAAGATCCGTGGTTTCCGAGCAGAAGGGATTCACGGAGATTTGGATCAAAACAAACGTCTTCGTGTACTTCGTGACTTTAAAAATGGGAACTTGGACGTTTTGGTGGCAACGGACGTTGCGGCACGTGGTTTGGACATTTCAGGTGTGACCCATGTCTACAACTACGATATTCCACAAGATCCAGAAAGCTATGTTCACCGGATCGGACGGACAGGTCGTGCTGGGAAAACAGGGCAATCCATTACCTTTGTTTCGCCAAATGAAATGGGCTATTTGCAAATCATTGAGAACTTGACCAAAAAGCGGATGAAGGGAATGAAACCTGCAACAGCAGAAGAAGCCTTCCAAGCGAAAAAACAAGTAGCGCTGAAGAAAATTGAGCGAGACTTTGAGGATGAAAAAATCCGAACTAACTTTGAGAAGTTTGGTAAGGATGCTCGCAAATTGGCTGCAGAATTTACTCCTGAAGAATTGGCTATGTATATTTTGAGCTTGACCGTTCAAGATCCAGACAGCCTTCCAGAAGTTGAAATTGCGCGTGAAAAACCATTGCCATTTAAACCATCCGGTGGTGGCTTTGGTGGAAAAGGCAAAAGTGGCCGTGGAAATGGCCGTCGTGGAGACCAACGTCGTGACCGCAATCGCAGAGATGACCGTGAAGGTGGACGCCGTGATTTCAAACGCAAGTCCAATAAAAATAGCCGAGACTTTGAAGGCAAAGGCAACAAACGTCCTCATCGTACTTCCAATGAAAAGAAAAATGGATTTGTTATCCGCAACAAAGGGGATAAATAAGCCCTAAGAACGGTCTAGCAATAGGCCGTTTTTTTAATGAAAATCAAAAATACAAGGGTTAACCAGCTGTTAACCCTTGTATATTTATAAGGAGACCTAAATGATAACTGACTCTTTTAGAAAAAATGTATCATGATAAGGAGCATCCAAAAAAGTCAGACAACAGAAAGAATGAATTCCTAAAACGGAATATTTCTGTTAACATATTAAGTCTACAATTATTTCCAAGCCATGTCAAGGATTTTTTCTTATTTTTTTAAAATTTTTGACTAGAAAAATAAAAATTGACAATCTCTTCTAAAAGGTTATAATGAATATAATAACTATACTAATTATAAAGAGGTGTCGCCCATGGTGATTGCATTAAAAAATGATGATCTAGAAGTACAATTTAAGACATTTGGAGGGGAATTGAGCTCTATTCGAAGTAAAGAAGGCATAGAATATCTCTGGCAGGGGGATCCAGAGTATTGGTCAGGACAAGCGCCCGTTCTGTTTCCGATTTGCGGGAGCGTTCGTAATGGCCAAGTACAGTATCATCTAAAAGATGGAGTGAAGACAGGCCAGCTTCCAAGACACGGCCTCATTCGCAAGAGAGAGTTTGAACTCAAAGAACAAACAGACCATCGTCTTGTCTTTGAAATCACCTCTAACGACGAGAGCTTACAAAATTATCCCTACCATTTTCGAGTGGAAATCGATTATGAATTGAAAGGGAAAGAAATCACCATCACCTATCGTGTACAAAATCTAGAGTCTGATCAAGTCATGCCTTATTTCATTGGAGGGCATCCAGCCTTTTATTGTCCCCTTTTAGCAGATGAAGACTATGAAGACTACGAGTTGATTTTTGAAAAAGAAGAAACCTGTAGCGTCCCTCTCTTGTTCACAGAAACTGGATTGGTCGATCGCCTGCAGCGGACGCCATTTTTTGATCATAAGCGTAGCCTACCTTTGCGACATGAACTATTTGAAAAAGATGCCATTATTTTAGATCAGTTAGCCTCTAAATCTGTGAAGCTTATCTCGAAAAAATCAGGTAAAGGTTTGGAATTTGATTTTGCAGATTTTGAAAATCTGGTCCTTTGGTCTACTAATAACAAGGGCCCCTTCATTGCCTTAGAGCCTTGGACAGGTATTTCCACATCTGCAGAAGAGGGCGATTTCTTCGAAGACAAAAAAGGTGTGATCCAGTTGGACCCTCAAGAGACACGGAGTCACCAGTACCGTATCACCATTTTGTAAATGAAAAACCGTTGGACTATGGAGTCCGACGGTTCTTTTTGATATAGTTTAGTTTTGCTTGGCGCGATTTCTTTTTAAAGAGAGCTTCGGCAGACATCGCAGAGGGTTTATCTGGATAGGATTCTTTGTAAAGAAGTTTAACGGGGAGGCGAGCCCGTGTGTATTTGGCTCCTTTTCCAGCATTGTGAGTCTTCAGGCGTTTTTCGACATCCGTGGTATAGCCAGTGTAGAGAGAGCCATCCGCACACTCTAAAACATACATGTAAGCCTTAGTTTCCATAGTAGATCTCATGAATCTCATCTGTATAGCTGCCATCTTCATTGTGAATAAAGAGAGGAGGCAGAATTTTTAACCCATCCAGTGAGCCATCCTTGATCGCCTCAATCAATAACATATTCGCCTCTTTGGTCACTTTTGGATAGACAAACTGGATCCGCTTAGGTGCAAGATTATAGCGCTTCATGGTTTCGATGATATCCAAAAAGCGATCTGGACGATGGACCATCGCTAAGCGACCATTTGATTTGAGAACCCGCTGGGCCACATGGCAAATCTCATCTAAATTGGTGGTAATTTCATGCCGGGCTAAGAGGTAGTGTTCACTCTCATTGAGATTGGAATGCTCATCAACCTTGAAATAAGGGGGATTGCAAAGGATGATATCCACCTTACTGCCCTTGATATGTTGAGGCAAATGCTTGAGGTCATCGGTGATCATGGACATTTGCTGGTTCAAATCATTGAGAGTAATGGAGCGGGTAGCCATATCCGCCAGACGTTCCTGAATTTCAACACCAATAATCTGAGCTTCTGTCCGAGTGCTCGCAAAGAGTCCCACGGCCCCATTTCCAGCGCAGAGATCTACGATCAATCCTCGCTTGGGCAATTTTGGAAAGCGTGAGAGCAGGACGCTATCCACGGAGTAACTAAAGACTTCCCGATTTTGTATGATTTTCACATCACTTGAAAAGAGTTGATTGACGCGCTCGCCGTCTTTTAATTCGATATCTGTCATGGCTCTATTATAGCATGAAAAGAGGCTTGGGGAAAGGTGGGCAGAACAGAAAAAGAGAGTGGGACAGAAATCGTTAATTCGTTAGAATTCGATTTCGTCGTCCCACCTCCGCACAGTTGAGTAGGGCTGTAAAANCTGATGAAATCAGCGTAGTAGAGCCCACTCAACCACTGCGTCTTGCTCGACAATCAAAAGACAATTGAGAGGCTAGGACTTTTGTCCCAGCCTCTTTTTTTAATCAAATTCATATTTTTGGAGAATCGTAGTGAGGATAAAGACTCCTGTAAAGATAGCCATCAATGCCAGATAAACTGGGAAAGTAGTGGTTGTAAGGAGTGAAATCTCGATCAAGTTTTTTAGCACGACCGCAGATGCGTAGAATCCTACTACAGAGAAGAGGATGAGGAGGGCCCGCCAGATATTTAGTGGCAGGCAAGCACGGATAACGGATAGGAAACCGATGGATCCAAGTAAGTAGTAGGATACAGTAGACATATCGGCTGCAGACCAACCATGGCTTGCTCCCCAAAGGCGAATAAACAAGACACTAAAGACGACCATCAAGGCGCTTGGTAAGGCTAACAGAAGGGAACGTCTCAAGAAGTGTTTTTCAACCGGTTTGATATTGCGTTCAAAGGTCAACACAAATGGTGGGAATCCTTCGACGAATTGGTCGATCAGGGTGATTTGAATAGGAATGAAAGGGAAAATCAGCAAATAGTTGACGTTAAAGAAGAGAGCACTGGCAATACAGATGATAGCCAAGAGGAAGGAATAGATCGTTTTGATAAAGAAGATTGGAGCGATTCGTCCAATGTTATTCACCACACGACGGCCTTCAAAAAGAATTTCTGGAACGTCATTAAAGTCAGAGTTCAAAAGAACAATATTGGCAATTTGACGGGTTGCAGGATCTCCCTCAGCCATTACGATGGAGCAGTCTGCTTCGCGAAGAGCAAGGATATCATTGACCCCATCTCCTGTCATAGCAGTTGTCCGACCAGCTGCTTTCAAGGTTTGGATAAGCAGTTTTTTCTGGTGAGGGGACACGCGCCCAAAGATAGCTGTTTCTTCTGCTTGATCCACTAATTGATCATCAGAAATTTTTGAACAATCAATGTAGTTCTCATAATTTTTGAAGCCAGCTTGTTGAGCGATATAAGAGACCGTCACAGGGTTGTCACCGGAGATGATTTTGAGATCCACTCCTTGAGAGCGCAAATACTCAAGAGTATCTGAAGCCCCTTCACGAATGGGGTCTGTAATCTCAATAACTGCAATCCCTTCAAGATTTTCAGGCAGTTTCAATTCCTGCATGCTGATCAGTTCTGAACTGTGAGCCAAGACGAGCACGCGCGATCCACGAGCTTGTGCTTCGACGACAGCAGCTGGATTTTCTTTCAGGAGCATTTCAGGAGCACCGAGAAAGACGGTTCCAAGGTTGGATAGGTGCATGGCTCCCCATTTCCGATCACTTGAGAAAGGAATAATATTTTCCGCAGTATAGGCATGCTCCAACTCCCCATAAGCCTTGCGAATAGCTTGAGCAGTAGGATTGGTGTCCTCGCTATTTTGCATGTAAGCTGAAAGGATAACTTTGATGGTTTCCTCAGAAAAATGATCAGATAAGCTATGGAGAGCTTCAACTGTCATCTTCCCTTGGGTGATGGTACCGGTCTTATCAAGGCACAAGGTATCCACACGCGCCAGGGTTTCTACTGAGTACATTTCTTGGACAAGAACCTTGCGCATGCCGAGCTTAATAACCGCTGTCAAAAGAGACGTAACTGTCAGTAAGGCAATTCCTTTTGGCAACATTCCCAGGAGAGCTGTGGAAGAATTCACGACAGAATCTTTGATTGGCAGCATCTTGATCAACAATGCTTCAAAGAAGAGGGCAAGGCCAAATGGAATGATAATTTTACCAGTGAAGCTTGAAATTTTCGCTAAGTTATAAAGAATACGCGAATTGATAGGTTTCAAGGTCTTGGCTTCCATCATTAGTTTGTTGGCATAGTTGTTTGCCCCAACTCGCTTGACACGGGCATAGACTTGACCACTGGCAATATAACTACCAGAAAGCAGTTCATCACCAATTTCTTTTAAGACCAGGTCACTCTCACCAGTCAGCATAGCCTCATTAGCTTCTGCAATACCGGACATGACTTCAGCATCACTAGGGATCTGCTCACCCGAAGACAGAAGCATTAGATCACCTAGGACAAGCTTCTCTGGTGGAATCGCATCTTTTTCCCCGTCTCGAATGACAGTCACCAGCTCACGACTCATGAGATTGAGTTTATCAATCATCCGCTTGGCGCGCATTTCGGTCATAATCCCTGTAATGGCATTGAAGCAAATAACCGCGAAAAAGATCATATTGCTCCAGGCCTGTACAGCAGCCAAGGCTACGGCAATCACAAAGTTTAAGGTATTAAACAAGGTGAAGACGTTGCGCTTGATGATTTGCCAGGTACTGGTACTTGTATTCGTTGTAAAATCATTGGTTTGTCCGCGATCCATTTTCTTGCGGACTTCACTGAGGGATAACCCCTTTAATTCATTCGTTTCCATAGACAATATGATATCATTTTTTTGAGAAAAAGACTATCTAGAATAGGTCCGCTGAGACATTTTTTATCTAAAAAAAGTTTGCGGTCAAAATCAGGTTACGGTATAATGAGAAAGAAGGTTCAATATGATTGACTATCATGTTGAGAGATTAATGAAATGGATTTGAGGAACAACTATGTTTTATACCTATTTACGGGGCCTTGTTGCCTTTATTCTTTGGGTTTTAAATGGGAATGCCCATTACCATCATAAGGACAATATTCCAGATCAGGAAGAGAACTACATATTGGTATCGCCTCACCGGACCTGGTGGGATCCAGTCTATATGGCCTTTGCGACCAAGCCAAAGCAGTTTATCTTTATGGCGAAAAAAGAACTCTTCACCAATCGTATTTTTGGCTGGTGGATTCGTATGTGTGGAGCTTTTCCGATCGACCGTGAAAATCCGGGAGCAGAAGCCATTAAGTATCCTGTCAATATGCTGAAAAAGAGCAACCGTTCCTTGATTATGTTTCCAAGTGGAAGCCGTCATTCTCAAGACGTCAAAGGCGGTGTTGCCATCATTGCCAAAATGGCTAAGGTCCGTATCATGCCAGTGACATATACTGGTCCAAGAGACTTGAAAGGGTTGGCAACGGGTGAACGCATTGATATGAACTTTGGACATCCCATTGATATTTCGGATATTAAAAAGATGAATGACGAAGGAGTGGCAGAAGTTGCCCGTCGTATTCAAGAGGAGTTTGACCGTTTGGATGCGGAGGCGCAAGCGATCAACACCCCAACAAAACCGTTTATCTTGATTCGTTTGTTAAAAATCCTTTTGATTCCTCTTGTCTTAGTCGTGGGCATCTTGACCTTGCTCTTTAGTTACCTAGCCAGCTTTGTATGGGATCCGGACAAACATCGAAAAAACAAGTAAAAAAACTGAGAATTTTTCTCAGTTTTTTTTATTTTTACGAATAATAAAAGTGAGAGGAGGTTTCTTATGGAGGATATCATAGAAAAAATCAAAGAATATAAGCTCTTTTTAGCACTTACAGCTATCGGACTCTTACTTGGAGGGTATTTTCTTTTCCATCGACCTCAGTCGAGTACATCAACAATACCGGATCTCTATCAGACTTCCCGTTCAACTTCGAGCAAAGAAAAGACATCTGCTTCTAGTTCAAGAGAAGAAAATCCGGCTGCTTCAGTGTCTGATGCGCCCGAGATCATTACGGTCGATGTCAAAGGGGCTGTCAAACAACCAGGTGTCTATGAGTTACGCTCTGATAGCAGAGTTCACGATGCCATTCATAAGGCGGGTGGAATGACTGCTGAAGCCAATAGCCAATCGGTCAACTTGGCGCAAAAACTCTCTGATGAAGCAGTGATTTATGTTGCCAAAGAAGGGGAGGATGTTCCAGCACTTGGAAGTTCAGAAAGTCCTGCAACTTCGTCAGCATCAGCAGAAAAAACAGGCAAGGTCCATTTAAATCGAGCGACCGAGTCAGAGCTCCAGACGGTATCAGGCATTGGTCAGAAACGAGCCCAGGACATTATCGCCTATCGCGACGCAAATGGCCCTTTTCGATCAGTGGATGATCTGAAGAATGTTTCAGGAATCGGGGAGAAAACACTGGAGAAATTAAGAGATGCTTTCACGGTGGATTAAAGAGCTCCCTTTTTCGCTTGTACACCTCGCTTTTTTACTTCTTTGGATGTATTTTAGTGTTTATCAACCATCTTGGCTTTCGATCAGCGGTCTAGTAGTGGTGATATGTTTAGTGGTTCATCACTATAAGGAGGATCGCTCAAGTTTGTTGCGTCTTGCTTTAGCAACTCTTTGTTTTGCGGCCTTCTTTGTCTTTCAGAGAGTACTGGATCATTCAGTACAAGTGGAAAGGCAGCCCCCAGCCCATTTGCGCCTGATTCCAGATACTATCAAGATCAATGGGGATGCTCTGTCTTTTCGTGCTAAAAATCAGGGTAGAACTTATCAAGTTTTCTATACTTTAAAATCAGAAAACGAAAAACAGCAGTGGCAAAGTAAAACCCACTTGCTAGAGTTGACGTATAAGGGTGTCATAGAAGAGCCAGAAGGGCAGCGAAATTTTAGAGGTTTTGACTATCGAGCTTATTTGAAGACTCAGGGAATATATCACCAAATTAGAATTGAAACGATCCAATCTGCGCTTCCCATCCAAACGTGGAATGTTTTCGATTGGCTATCTCAATGGAGGCGCCAAGCCATTGTTTGGAGCAAGGAGAGCTTTCCACAGCCAATGAACCAGTATATGACCGGCCTTCTTTTTGGTTATTTAGATACGGATTTTGAGGAGATGGATCAGCTTTACACTAGTTTAGGAATTATTCATTTGTTTGCCTTGTCTGGAATGCAGGTCGGCTTTTTCATTAATGGGATCCGAAAAGCTCTCTTACGTCTAGGAATCTTGCAAGAAACAGTCGATATCTGGACGCTTCCAATCTCTTTGATCTATGCTGGCTTGACAGGTTTTTCTGTTTCAGTCGTTCGCAGTCTCTTACAAAAACTCCTCTCTCAAAAGGGCATCCGAGGGATGGAAAATATGGCGATGACCTTGATGCTCTTAATGATTCTCATGCCCAAGTTTCTCCTGACAGCTGGAGGCGTCTTGAGTTGTGCCTATGCCTTTATTTTGACCTTGGTAAATACTAATTCTTATTCAGGAATTAAAAAGGTGCTAGTGGAAAGTTTCTGGATTAGTCTGGGGATCTTGCCGCTTTTGACCTATTATTTTAGTGTCTTTCAACCATGGTCACTCCCATTAACCTTCCTATTTTCTTTCTTGTTTGATCTTGTTCTCCTTCCAGGGTTAACAGTGCTGTTTATCTTATCGATTCTAAAGCCCCTTACAATTTTTAACAGTTTCTTTCTTCTCATAGAGGAGTGTATTCGTTGGATTTCAAAGCTCACGTCGCTACCGTTGGTATTTGGTCAGCCGACGGGATTAGCTCTGATCGTCCTCTTACTTCTTTTAGGGACCTTATATGATCTTCGAAAGCAAAAAAAACTTCGTTTTCTGTTCATCGGTATGATTCTACTCATCTTTTGTTGGACCAAGCATCCTTTAGAAAATGAGATCACCATGGTGGATATCGGTCAAGGAGACAGTATCTTTTTACGCGATTGGAAAGGAAGGACCATTTTGATTGATGTCGGAGGACGCGTCACTTTTAAAAGTGGAGACAAGTGGCAAGAGCGCAGTCAATCTGCCAACGCGGATAAAACCTTGATTCCCTATCTCAAGAGTCGAGGAGTTGGAAAACTCGATGCTTTGGTCTTGACCCATACAGATCAGGACCATATGGGCGATATGGTAGAGGTTGCCAGACAAATCCCGGTTAAAAAAGTGTATGTCAGTCCAGGCAGTCTAACCAGTTCCAAATTTCAAGAGAAATTGAAACAGCTTCATAGTCCAGTTAAAGTAGTCCAGAGAGGGGATCAACTTCCTATTTTTGATCATCATCTCGAAGTCTTATCTCCTGATGAAGTGGGGGATGGCAAAAATAATGATTCGATTGTCCTCTATGGGCAGTTTTATCAGAAACGGTTTTTGTTTACAGGTGATCTGGAAGAAGCTGGGGAGAAAAAACTATTGGGAAACTATCCCCAATTACAAGTGGATGTTTTGAAAGTAGGCCACCACGGATCGAAAGGTTCCTCTAGTGATGTATTCTTGGATCAGCTACATCCTCAATTGGCCTTAATCTCCGTTGGAAAGAAAAATCGCTACCAGCATCCTCATAAAGAATTGCTTGATCGTTTAGAGGAACGATCCATTTCTTACCTTCGTACCGATGAAAGAGGAGCGATTCGCTTGATTGGGTGGGATCATTGGAGGGTAGAAACGGTTCGCTAGAGATAAGGAGAGGTTTGCTTTCTATGCTGAAAATTGCTATTATAGAAGGTGAAATCAATGTAAAGGTAGAATCGTATGAACGCATTTAAGCAATTTTGGATACAGTATGCAGATTTTTCAAGTAAGACCAGTCGAGCCCATTTTTGGCTAGCTTTTTTCTGGAATTTCCTGATTTCTTTGCCTCTTTGGGTTTTTTACATCGTGACTTCTTTATCCCATCAAAATGCTCAAGAAATACTCAATTTTTCAACTGTTCATTCTAAAACAGGTCTATGGGCACTCGCTTTCTTAGCATTCTTTTACTTCCTCATTTTGGTACCCAGTCAAGCCATTTGTGTACGTCGCTTGCGGGATGCTGGGATCCATTGGTCTTGGATCTTTTTGAACCTTGGTCCGGTTTTACTCTATTTATTGTCAGGGCTAGATATTTTCCTATTTCTTTGGGTGATTACAGTTATTTCTCTCCTGATTCTCATGATGCTTCCAGGAAAAAATACCTTCCCAAAACCAGTAGAAACTCCTATGGGAGTAACTTCTGAACCACAAGTCACCGCGACAGGGGGGAGCTTTGGAGGCAACTCGTTTGAGCAAATTCCTAATTTTGTAGGAGCACCTGATTTGTCCGATGAAAAACCACCATTGGAACAAAAAATGGCTGCTGAACACGAAATCCACTAAACGGATAAAGATAAGAGAGTTTCATGCAAGCAATTACCGACACTAAACATCTGACGGTTCAAACTCTGCCTTCTATTCTTGTCTTGACAGGCGAGGATGTAGGTCAATTTGAATGGTTAAAAAAAGACATTTTAAAAAAAATAGGCTATGATCCCTCAGATTTGAATTATTCTTATTTTGATATGAAGGAAGCCTCTTATGCTGAGGTAGAGCTGGATTTGGTCAGTCTTCCCTTTTTCGCTGATGAAAAAATTGTGATTTTGGATCACTTATTGGATCTGACTACTGCCAAAAAACGCTATTTAACAGATGAAGATCTGAAGCAATTTGAAAACTACCTGGAAAATCCTTCTGAATCGACCCATTTGCTGATCTTTGCAGAAGGAAAATTAGATAGTAAGCGTCGCTTGGTCAAACTCCTAAAACGGGATGCCCAAATCATTGAAGCAGCGACTCCTAAAGAGCAAGAGGTAAAGCGCTATTTTGCAAGCCAAGCCCAAGAATTGGCCCTGCAGTTTGTGGGCGATTCCTTGGACCAACTACTTTTAAAATCTGGCTATGATTTTGGAGAGTTACAGAAGAATCTCGCTCTTTTGCGGGCTTATAAAGAGGATGGTCAGATTACCCTCCAAGATATTGAGGAGGTTGTTCCCAAAACCTTGCAAGATAATATTTTTGATCTGACCCAAATGATTCTCAAACGCCAAATCGATCAAGCCCGGAATTTGGTGAAAGATCTCCGCTTACAAGGAGAAGATGAAATAAAATTGATTGCTATTCTGTTGGGACAATTCCGAATGTTTTCTCAAGTAAAAATATTTTCAGAAGAAGGTCAATCCGAAAGCCAAATCGTAGCGAGCTTGTCAGAGTTGTCAGGACGCAAGGTCAATCCATATCAGGTGAAGTTTGCCTTACGGGATAGCCGCAAGCTTTCCCTGTCCTTTTTGAAGCAGGCCATGATGACCTTCATCGAGACGGATTATGCAATTAAAAGTGGAACGTATGATAAAGACTACTTATTTGATGTGGCACTTTTAAAAGTGGCAAATAGCGTCTAAACATGAATGAAATTGCAAGCAGATTAGTTGAATAATTTAGCTGTTTGCGTTATCATCAAGTCAGTAATAAAGAAAAGAGGACCATAAAATGGCTATCATTTTACCAGAATTACCATATGCTTATGATGCATTGGAACCTTATATCGATGAGGAAACCATGCATTTGCACCATGATAAACACCATCAAACATATGTAAACAATGTGAATGCAGCTCTTGAAAAACATCCTGAAATTGGAGAAGACCTTGAAAGCTTGTTAGCTGATGTTGAATCCATTCCAGCTGATATTCGCCAAGCTGTGATCAACAATGGTGGTGGTCATTTGAACCACGCTCTTTTCTGGGAATTGATGACTCCAGAACAAACAGCTCCTTCAGCAGAACTTGCTGCAGCGATTGATGCTACATTTGGTTCATTTGAAGACTTCAAAGCAGCCTTCACAGCAGCAGCAACGACACGTTTTGGTTCTGGCTGGGCATGGTTGGTTGTCAACAAAGAAGGCAAACTCGAAGTGACTTCAACAGCAAACCAAGATACACCAATCTCTGAAGGTAAAACACCAATCCTTGGTTTGGATGTTTGGGAACATGCTTACTACGTGAAATACCGTAACGTACGCCCTGACTACATCAAAGCTTTCTTCTCAGTGATCAACTGGAATAAAGTTAATGAATTGTTTGCAGCAGCAAAATAACAAAATGAAGGAATCTATAAGAGCAAGTATTGGCTCTTATAGATTTTTTTATGTGCATCCGGAAAATCGGAGTATAATTTCTTGCGTTTGGTCAGGAAAATGATACACTAGTAGGAGTGTGTCTTACTTGTCTGAAGCCTGGTTTGAAGGGCCTAGGCAAGGTAAAGATAAACCTTAAAATGAAAACTGAAACATTCAGGGAGAAATGAAATGACTAGTATTACCATTACTAAAGGAGCCGTTGAGACGCCTATCTATTTGAGGATGTTGAATCGTCATGGCTTGATTGCAGGTGCAACTGGAACAGGAAAAACGGTTACGCTCAAGGTTCTAACAGAAAAATTAAGCAAAGAAGGCATTCCGGTCTTTCTAGCTGATATCAAGGGAGATTTATCTGGCTTAGCCAAAGCTGGGCAATGGACACCAAAACTGGAAGAACGCTACAAGCTTCTTGGTATCACAGATCCGTTTGAACCACAAGCTTTCCCTGTTCGATTGTGGGACGTCTTTGGCCAAGCGGGTCATCCTGTTCGGGCGACTGTCGAAGGGATGGGGTCATTGCTTCTTTCTCGTCTGCTTGATTTGAATGAAACCCAATCAGGAATTCTTGCAATTGTCTTTAAAGTAGCCCAAGAGAAAGATTGGCCTTTGATTGATTTGAAGGACCTGCAAAGCCTTTTAAAGGAAGTCTATGAACACAGTTCAGACTATTCGGCCCAATATGGCAATATCACCAAACAATCTGTCGGAGCCATCCAAAGAAGTCTCTTGGTTCTTGAAGAAGAAGGAGCAGACCAGTTTTTCGGAGAGCCCGCACTTGATTTAAATGACTTCATGCAACTCGATGCATCTGGTCGTGGTTATATCAATATTCTTTCGGCTACAAAGCTCTTTCATTCACCAAAATTGTACTCAACCTTTTTGATTTGGATGCTGTCTCGTCTCTTTGAAACACTTCCAGAGGTTGGGGATCCTGAAAAGCCAAAACTGGTCTTCTTCTTTGATGAAGCGCATCTCCTCTTTAAGGATGCAAGCAAGCTCTTTCTTGAGAAGGTCGAGCAAGTGGTACGCCTGATTCGTTCGAAGGGTGTAGGGATTTACTTTATTACCCAAAATCCTCAAGACCTTCCAGAATCTGTTTTGGCACAGCTTGGAAATCGTGTTCAGCATGCACTTCGAGCTTATACACCCAAAGAAATGAAGGCGATCAAGGTTGCTGCCCAAAGTTTTCGTCCAAATCCAGATTTTGATACAGAAACAGTGATCACAGAATTAGGAACAGGGGAAGCCTTGGTTTCTTTCCTCAATGAAAAGGGACAGCCTAGTGTGGTTGAGCGTGCTTATATTCTCTCTCCTCAATCGAGTTTTGACCTCTTAAATGAGAGTGAACAATTGGCCTTGATCACGACATCGCCTTTCCATCAAAAGTATGCGACGACGATTGATCGAGAATCTGCCTATGAAAAATTAGCAGCTAAAGCAAGCAAGGAAGCACAAGAAAAAGAGCAAAAAGAAGCAGAAAAGGAAGAGGCTGCAGCAGATAAGGCAGCTCAAAAACGTAGTCCGGGTCGTCCAAGAAAATCTAGTCTTGAAAAGGCAAAAGATTCCTTCTTGAGTTCCTTATTCCGGACGATTGCGCGTGAGATCGCTAAGCTAATTATGGGCTCCTTTAAACGGAAATAACCCTTTTATGAAAAGAAAAAAACTTTTTAAAAAGAAACCGTTTTCTCTTTCTGATAATTCTTGTTATTTTCAGTAGAATCTTTTATAATTAATCTCGTATGAAAAAATATTTTAATCTACGCTCGATCATGATTGCGGTCAGTATTTTATTGTGCTTAGTGGGAACAAGCGCACTGGGCTACTTGCATGTTACGCAACCAACAGCATCAGCAATTGAAAAAAAAGAAAAGAAAACAAAAGAAGCAAAAGAAAAAGATATAGAAAAGTCTACGCCTGAGACGAAAAAACCACGTGTCAAATCTCCTGAAGCCAAGCAAGCAGTGGTCGATGCAGACATGGAAACGATGAGTGCTTATGGCCTTGTCTATGATTATGCTAATAAGGGGTTGGTAGAGGTTGTCCAGGATTTCCTAGCGGAAAGTGGAATTGATCCGTCACAAGTTGCCTTCACGTATCGCAATGCCATTACAGGAGAGCAATTTGCTATGAATGATCTTCAACCAATGACGGCAGGAAGTACCTATAAGCTACCGTTGAACATGTTGGTGGTGGATGAGGTCACAAAGGGGAAACTCAATTTAACAGATCGGTTTGACATTAACAATACCTACTATGAATATGTAGGGGAACATGACAATTACGTTGCTGCCTTTGATGGAGCCATGTCTATCCCTGATATGCAACGCTATTCATTAGTTTACTCTGAAAATACCCCAGCCTATGCCTTGGCAGATCGTTTAGGGGGAATGGAGCAAGCGCGCAAGTTATTCAGTCGCTATGGTCAATCTCGCTCACCAGAAGTCAAAACCTTTAGCGAAGATAATAAAACGACAACGGATTATTATATCCATGTCTTGCAATATCTTTGGAATCATCAAGAAAAATATGCAGATTTGTTGGAATTGATTGGGGAATCTTTCCCAGGTGAGTACTATAAGAAATTCTTGCCAGATTTGGTCATTCAACAAAAACCGGGCTATGTTGCGGAAGCGCTCAATGTGGATGCCATTGTCCATGAATCGACCCCTTATTTGGTTGCCATCTATACTGCAGGACTGGGTGGAACGACCCCAGAAAGTTCTGAAATCAGTGGTGTTGGTCTTTATCAGTTGGGAGAACTAGCTTATGTCATCAATGAATGGCATCGTGTGAATATGAATGAATAATTGACGGAAGAGGCTGGGACAAAAGTCCTGGCCTCTTCAATTGTCTTTGGATTATCGAGCAAGACGCAGTGGTTGAGTGGGCTCTACTACGCTGATTTCATCAGCTTTTACAGCCCTACTCAACTATGCGGAGGTAGGACGACGAAATCGAATTCTAACGAATTACCGATTTCTGTCCCACTCTCT
>NZ_JVSR01000091.1:5233-5364 GCF_001069785.1 Streptococcus parasanguinis | reverse complement strand
GTCGATGCTGACTCAGATGTTGATACGGATTCGGACGTTGAGACTGATTCAAAAATTGAAACCGACTCGGACGTAGACACCGATTCAGAACTTGAAACTGACTCAGACGTTGAGACTGATTCAGATGTTGA
>NZ_JVSR01000091.1:186-5214 GCF_001069785.1 Streptococcus parasanguinis | reverse complement strand
GCTGATTCAGAACTTGAAACTGACTCAGACGCGGAGACTGATTCAGATGTTGAAGCTGATTCAGAACTTGAAACCGACTCTGACGTAGAAAACAATTCAGATGTTGAAGCTGATTCAGAACTTGAAACCGACTCAGACGTAGAAACCAATTCAGATGCTGAAACTGACTCTGATGTCGATGCTGACTCGGATGTTGACACTGATTCAGAGTCTGAAACCGACTCAGACGTCGAGACTGATTCAGATGTTGACGCTGATTCAGATACAGAAACGGACTCTGACGTCGAGACTGATTCAGATGTTGATACCGACTCAGACGTCGAGACTGATTCAGATGTTGACTCTGATTCAGATACAGAAACGGACTCTGACGTTGAGGCTGACTCGGACATCGACACCGATTCTGAACTTGAAACTGATTCTGAACTTGAAACTGACTCTGAGGCTGAAACTGATTCTGAAGTAGATACTGACTCAGACGTTGAAACCGACTCAGACGCTGAGACTGATTCAGATGTTGACGCTGATTCTGATGTTGACTCTGATTCAGATACAGAAACGGACTCTGACGTCGAAACTGACTCAGAGGCTGACACTGATTCAGAACTTGAAACTGACTCAGATGTTGAAACCGATTCAGAACTTGAAACTGACTCTGACGTTGAAACCGATTCTGACGCGGAGACTGATTCTGATTCGAACACCGATACCGACTCAGACGTTGATACAGATACAAGTTCGGATGTAGAAACTGATACAAGAACACTCTTTGAAGTTGCTTCTGATGCACTAAGTGATTCAAATTGACTTGTCGACATCGATTCTGAATTCGAGACAGATTGACTATATTCTGTTGAGTCCATCGTCACTGCTACCAAGTTACTTGCATCCGAATAAACCGCATGGTCACCGTAGAAGATTCGAGTTTTTGCATTCACTCCACCCGACTGCAAAGGCACTGTAGGGACCACAACCGCCTGACCAGAAGCATCAGCTACAGCCGTTCCAATTTCCTCGTCGTTGTTATACAAAACGACCGTGGCCCCAGGCTTGGCACCTGTAACTGTTACAGGTGTCTGGGTATTTGCTTTCTCCAATAGTCTCGTCGTCACCGTCGGCGTTGGGAGACGCTTGACAGGAACAGTTACATCATTTGAAGTATTATCTTTATAAGTAATGGTTACCACACCTGATGCGGAGACAGAATAATCCTTAAAGTCCTTCGAGCTTACAATTTTGGGATTAGAGGCCTTAAACGCCTCCCAGATCCTATCTTTTTCAACCTCTGCTACATTGCTAGTATCATTGACATAGATCTCTGTCGTCACAGGCCTAATTGGGTTACGGATACCGTCATTTTGAGGTAACACTTTAATTCGGAAAGAGCGATCAATAAACTGATTGTTTGAATTGGTAAATCTAACCGTGATCGTATATGTTTTACCAGGCTCTACGACCTCTTTGTCTCCAACTTTCCCTTCAATCAACATCGGTGCAAACGGAGATTTCAAGGTAGCATTAGGAACCAATACACCTTCAACCCGCTCGCTGTTAGGAGCATAGCCCATATAGGTCAGGATAACCCCACCATTTCGCTCTCTCACAATGTACTGCAGCTTAACAGGATCTGAATTATAGGCCGTAATTACATGATTATTTGCAGGAGCACTCATGAAAAATGGCGCACGAAAACTATTCTCTGCATCTAATGCACGTCCTGTCCGCGGATCTCGTTGGCCCGATGTCGCACGAAGCACCGCATTGACCAAGCGATTGCGTGCACTCTTAGCCTGGCTTTCCACTGCATCGATTTGGATTGCCGGATTGGACAAGCCTGTACGAATAGCCTCTAAAGCCAGATCTCCATTTTCAATAGCAGATTCTGTCCCAGGGATTTCCAGAGCCTGTGCCCGATAGGTATATAAATCCAAGGCCAAGACCTGCAGACGCTTCACCTGCTCCTCCGAGTGAGTTGTCTGAGCCACTGCTTCTTTCTCACTCGTTTCAGAAGTAGCTACATGAATAGTATCATTCTCTGAGAGAGTGCTACTAGCAATTTCTGAAGTAGGCGGACTCATTGAGGCACTGACACCATGAGATTCGCTCAAAGATACCGATTGAGACAGTGAGACGCTTTCACTAGCTGACTCTGAAAATGAGATGGATTCACTTATAGATTGACTGGCTGACGCAGAATCTGAGTTAGACGTCGTCCCCAAGACCAAACTATCCGAACCCGCTACACCGGTCGATGGGCTGATTTCAGACCCAACAGTCGCATACATCTCATTTTCCTCGGCAAATACTGGATTGGCAACCGTTGTCGCCCCAGCAAGAGCACCCAACACAAGAATCCCTTTGGAAATCGGAGCTAGAACTGGATCAGCAGATGTTTCGAAAGGTCTCACGATTTTATCAGCCGCATCAGTACGAGAGATACGAAAAAGCCCTAGCTGCGAGACAGATGCCCGCACCCAAGTTTTTCCTGATTTGATTAATTTATAACGTGTGATTCGTTCCGTTTCACGAAACTCACCCTTCGAACGTTTGAAAAACATGTCCGCTCCTTAAAAATAAGATATCGAGTTATTATACACTAATTTTCCCCAAAAGTAACTCATTAAGACTAGTTTTTAACATAAAAAACAGCACACAAAAAGAGAACCCGGAGGTTCTCTTTTTGGATCCTTTTTCATTTCCCACATACCTGAAATGACCGAATCAAATTAGGATAGAAGATTATTTTTCATCTTCTTTTTTGCGGCTTCCAAGTGCTGCAACCCCTGCAACCCCTGCAACTGCTCCAAGAAGAGCTGAAGCTACAGATCCTGTTTCACCAGTATTTGGAAGTTGTTCAAGAGCTGGAGCTGGTTTAGCTGGTTGCTCAGGAACTGGGTTCACTGGTGTATTAGGTGTTGGATCTACCGGTGTGTTTGGTGTTGGATCCATTGGTTTATTAGGTGTTGGATCTACCGGTGTATTTGGTGTTGGAGTTGGTGGCACTGGAGTGTTTGGTGTTGGAATGTTTGGAGTCTTCACAAGTTTGTAAACATAAGTAACGTTCTTATCACCTTCGATAACTTTACCAGTTGTTGGGTCTGTTGTTGTCAAGTGACCTTCACCGTCAACTTTACCTACTGGATAGTTACCGGCTGGTACCAATTCATAGACTTTACCGTCTGGAGTTACGATTGTCTTAGGACGGTTATCCACAACTGTATCGTAGTCTTTACCTACTGGTTGGTCTTTTTCATCCACTACTGAAGTCTTGATCGTGTTACCATTTTCATCTACATAGTGAACGTAGACATTACCCTTCGGTTGAGTTGGTTGTTCTTTAAGTTTGTAGATGTAAGTAACGTCTTTACGTCCTTCGATCACTTTACCAGTTGTAGCATCTGATGACTCAAGGTGACCTTGTCCATCAACTTTACCTACAGTGTAGTTACCGGCTGGTACCAATTCATATGTCTTACCATTGTATTGGATTTCATTTGGACGGTTGTCTACTACTGTATCGTAGTCTTTATCAACTGGTTGATCTTTTTCATCCACTACTGAAGTCTTAATTGTGTTACCTTCAGTGTCTTTATAGTGAACGTAAACGTCACCCTTCACTTCTTTGTAAACGTAAGTGATGATTGAACGTGGTTTATCAACTTTACCTTTAATTGGATCAGATGATTCCAAGTGTCCATCGCCATCAACTTTACCTACTGGGTAGTCACCTTTCGGTACGATCTTGTAAGTCTTACCGTCTGGAGTCTTGATAGTATTAGGTTTTTCACCTTCCTCAGTTGTGTTATATGGTGTGTCATATGGTGAGTTTGGTGTGTCTTGACGAGGTTTCTTGATTTCTTTACCTTTTTCGTCTACGTAAGTGATGATAACATCACCTTCTTTAGGTTTCGTTGGATCTTCTTTCAATTTGTAGACGTAAGTGACATTCTTATCACCTTCAACAACTTTACCAGTTGTAGCATCATCACCTGTCCAGTGACCTTGTTCGTCGACTTGACCTACTGGGTAGTTACCGGCTGGTACCAATTCGTATGTCTTACCTTGGAATTCGATTTCTTTTGGACGGTTGTCTACTACTGTATCGTAGTCTTTATCAACTGGTTGATCTTTTTCGTCAGTAACATCGTCTTTAATCTTGTTACCATTAACGTCAACATAGTGTACGTAGACATTACCCTTAGGTTGTGCTGGTTGTTCTTTGAGTTTGTAGATGTAAGTGACGTCTTTACGTCCTTCGATAACCTTACCTGTTGTAGCGTCTGATGACTCAAGGTGACCTTGTTCGTCAACTTTACCTACATTGTAGTTACCGGCTGGTACCAATTCATATGTCTTACCATTGTATTGGATTTCTTTTGGACGGTTGTCAATTACTGTATCGTAATCTTTATCAACTGGTTGATCTTTTTCATCAGTGACATCATCTTTAATTGTGTTACCGTCAGTGTCTTTATAGTGAACGTAAACGTCACCTTTCACTTCTTTATAAACGTAAGTGATTGTTGATTTAGGTTTATCAACTTTACCTTTAATTGGATCAGATGATTCAAGGTGTCCGTCACCGTCAACTTTACCTACTGGGTAGTCACCTTTTGGTACGATCTTATAAGTCTTACCGTCTGGAGTCTTGATAGTATTAGGTTTTTCACCTTCCTCAGTTGTGTTATATGGTGTGTCATATGGTGAGTTTGGTGTGTCTTGACGAGGTTTTTGGATTTCTTTACCATCATTCTCACGGATGTAAGTGATGATTACTTCACCAACTTTAGGTGTTTCACTTTCAGACATCGATGAAGAATTTGAAGCTGAAACAGACACAGATGTAGAAAGTGAGTTTGATACTGATTCAGATGCTGATACTGATTGACTTACCGATACAGAAGTTGAAGCAGATGCTGATACTGATTGGCTCGCTGATACTGAAGCTGATTCTGATGTAGAAGCTGATACTGAGGCTGACTCAGACGCTGACGCTGATGCAGATTCTGATGTAGAAGCTGATACTGA
>NZ_JVSR01000091.1:0-86 GCF_001069785.1 Streptococcus parasanguinis | reverse complement strand
GCTGATGCAGATTCTGATGTAGAAGCTGATACTGAAGCTGACTCAGACGCTGAAGCTGATGCAGATTCTGATGTAGAAGCTGATAC
>NZ_JVSR01000090.1:0-353 GCF_001069785.1 Streptococcus parasanguinis | reverse complement strand
ACATCATCGTTCATTGGCACACGGCTATCGCCTTCAGTAAATACAGGTTTACCAGTTTGTGTAGCACCTTGGATATCTGTAGTTTCAACTGGTGTAGCAGTTGGAGTTACTGGTGTCACAGTTGGTGTGTAAGTTGCAGAAGCTTTGGTTCCGTTCTTATCTTCACGAACAACCGTCACTGCTGGCGCTGTTCCGACGAATGATTTTTCTGGAACGAAGGTAACAGTACCGTCTGCTGCTACTGTGTAAGTACCAACACCGTCTACAGTCTTAGTCGTTGAACCATCGTCAAATGTTGCTGGAACATCATCGTTCATTGGCACACGGCTATCGCCTTCAGTAAATACAGGTTT
>NZ_JVSR01000089.1:0-15189 GCF_001069785.1 Streptococcus parasanguinis | reverse complement strand
ACAACGAAATCGAATTCTAACGAATTACCGATTTCTGTCCCACTCTCTTTGAGCTAGTAAGACGATTAGCCAGACCGCACAATAGCGGCTGGCGTCAAATGATGAGAGTCATAGCCTCAATCATTTGTAGCGGTTACGACGCGAAAAAGGGAGGAACGATACTTTCCTCCCTTTGAGCTAGTAAGACACTTCGGCAAGGCACCATGGTGCTTGCCATAACAATAAATGCACCTGATAAATTAACCAAGGGGTTACGACGTGAAAAGGGAGGAACGATATTTTCCTCCCTTTGAGCTAGTAAGATGATTAGGTAGGCCGCAACATAGCGGCTACCGTCCAATGATTCGGTGCTTTAGCACCAATCATTGGTATCAGGTTACATCATCCCACCCATCATGCCTGGATCCATTCCTGGTCCTGCTGGGGCTGCTGGTTCTGGTTTGTTGGCTACGACTGCTTCAGTTGTTAAAATGAGGCTAGCAACAGAAGCTGCGTTTTGAAGGGCTGAACGACTGACTTTAACAGGGTCGATGATTCCTGCATCAATCATATTCACCCATTCACCTGTTGCAGCATTGAAGCCTGTTCCGGCTTCGGCATTTTTCAAGCGATCAATCACAATGGATCCTTCGTAACCAGCATTGTGAGCAATTTGGCGAACTGGCTCTTCCAAAGCACGAAGAACGATATTGCGTCCGGTCGCTTCATCCCCTTCCAATTCAAGGGCTGCGACTGCAGAGATGACATTGACAAGAGCTGTACCACCTCCGGCAACGATTCCTTCTTCAACGGCTGCGCGAGTCGCATTAAGGGCATCTTCGATACGGAGTTTCATTTCTTTCAATTCTGTTTCTGTTGCAGCACCGACCTTGATCACGGCAACACCACCAGACAATTTGGCCAAACGTTCTTGTAATTTTTCACGGTCAAATTCAGAGGTTGTAGTTTCGATTTGTGACTTGATAACAGCCACACGGTTAGCGATCGCTTCTGGGTTACCAGAACCTTCGACAATGACAGTACTGTCTTTATCGACTGAAACTTTAGCTGCTTGACCAAGGGCTTCAATGGTTGCATCTTTCAATTCCAAACCAAGATCGTCTGTAATGACTGTACCACCTGTCAAGATGGCAATGTCTTCTAGCATGGCTTTGCGGCGATCTCCAAATCCTGGTGCCTTGACAGCTACGACATTAAAGGTACCGCGGATCTTGTTCAAGACAAGTGTTGGAAGAGCTTCGCCATCGACATCATCTGCGATGATCAAGAGTGGACGGTTGCTTTGAAGAATGCTTTCCAACAATGGCAAGATTTCTTGGATGTTTGAGATCTTTTTGTCAGTGATCAAAATGTATGGATTTTCAAGATCTGCCACCATTTTTTCATTATCAGTGACCATGTATTGTGAGAGGTAACCACGGTCAAACTGCATGCCTTCAACGACTTCCAGTTCTGTCTCCATTCCACGAGACTCTTCAATCGTGATGACCCCATCTTTACCAACTTTTTCCATGGCTTCAGAGATGTACTCACCGACTTTTTCAGAACGAGAAGACACAGCAGCTACTTGAGCAATGGCTTCCTTGCTCGATACTGGGATCGCATTGTTTTTCAAAGCTTCTACTGCTGTTGCAACAGCGGTCTCAATCCCACGGCGGATGCCAATTGGGTTAGCTCCTGCAGTGACGTTTTTGATTCCTTCACGGACGATGGCTTGAGTCAAAACAGTTGCGGTTGTTGTACCGTCACCTGCGATATCATTAGTCTTAGAAGCCACTTCTGACACCAATTTGGCACCCATATTTTCAAAATGATCTTCCAATTCGATTTCTTTTGCGATAGTTACCCCATCATTTGTGATCAAGGGTGAACCAAATGATTTTTCAAGAACAACATTGCGTCCTTTAGGGCCCAACGTAACTTTCACTGTATCTGCTAAGACATCGACACCACGGACCATTGCAGAACGTGCATCAGATGAAAATTTAATATCTTTTGCCATTTCTCTTACCTCTTTCTTCTCTTACTCTACAATTGCAAGAATGTTTGATGTTCCAACGATGGTGTAGGTTTCTTCCCCATCTTTCACTTCAATTCCTGCATGGCTTTCAACCAAAACGTGGTCTCCTGCTTTTACAGCTGGAGCAATGAGTTCGCCACTTAGGGTACGCACACCTTCACCAACGGCCACTACTTCAGCTGTTTTTGTATCAGCCTTGCTCGCACCTGCGAGGACAAAACCTCCAACAGTCTGTTCTTTTTCTTCTACTTTTAAGACCACACGGTCTCCTAATGGTTTTAACATGTTCATTCCTCCATACGTGTTTTTAGCACTCTCTATACGTAAGTGCTAACTTATGTTTCTATTGTATCACTTGGTCAGAAATAGTCAAGAAAAAAACACCTCAAAAATAAATGAGATGTTTCTAAAATATCAATTTAAAATTGTCAATTTTTGATTGAAATCGTCGATCACTTTTTGAAGATTGATCCGCCCGCGGTAGATGCCATATCCAAAAACAATCATGCCTAAAATTCCAACCAAGGCTAGTAAAATCCCGAGGATCAAGAGTGGGAGGAAACTTTTGTGAAAGAGATAGATCAATACCACACCAATACTGGCAATGATAAAGAGTAAGCTGAACCAACGACCAAGGTTTTCAAGCATGTGGCGTTGGTACTTGATTTCTGTTTCATATCCATTGACAAGTTCTTGTTTTGTAACCATGGGATTCCTCCTGATAAAAATTGAGAATGAAGTGCAAATAAAGGAGGTCAATTCACTTCATTCTCAAAAACTCCTACTAGCAAATTCGTTTTTTCTTTTCCTTAGTATTTAAGATGTGGGTCGAAGATACCAAGGGCAACACCGATCAAAGCCACTACAACGAGAAGTAACATGACTTTGTTTGGTGAAATTTTTTTCTTAGACATCAACCACCAGCAAAGAGTGATGAAGGCTGCTGTCAAGAGACCTGGATAAACACCATCGATCTTTTCTTGGATGTTCAAGAAGACTTTTCCTTCAGCGTTCTTGAATTGAAGGGCTGTTGTAACAGATACCCAAGTAGCTGCTACGGCACCGATAACCATACCACCGACAACGCTGATCGCTTTACGAAGAGCTTGTCCTTTTGGTCCTACAAGGAATTCAACGGCTTTATCCCCTAATTGGTAACCTTTGAAGAAGGCAAAGCGCATACCAAAGTAGACTAAGAGGTTCCATACGACGATGTAGAAGAGAGCACCAGCGACGTTACCACCTTTAGAAAGGCCAAGGGCAATCCCTAAGAGAACTGGAATCAAGGTACCAACGACCAATGAGTCACCAATACCAGCGATTGGTCCCATCAAACCGGCACGCATACCGTTGATGGTTTCGCCATCTACTGCATCTCCGTTTGCACGCGCTTCTTCCAAACCAGCTGTGATCCCTACAACAAGAGATCCAAGTTGTGGTTCAGTGTTGAAGAAAGCCGTATAGGTTTGCATAGCATCCTTTTGTTCTTCTTTTGTGTCATATATTTCTTCTACGATTGGAAGCATAGAAGTCAAGTACCCGAAGGTTTGCATATGTTCTTGAGAGAAACAAGTCAAATGACCATAATACCAATGATGGAATGCTTTTGCTAATGTTTTCTTTGAAATTTTCTTTCTATCAGCCATTTTAAATATCCTCCTCATCATCGTCTTGGTCCACCACTCCGGCTGGAGCAGCTTTCATCGATTTGATCACTTCAAGTTCATAGTAGATTACTGCAAAGATTAATGAAACAACGGCACTGGATACCAAGTTCAATCCGAGAGATTTCGCCAAGGTAAATCCAACAAAGAATGGAATGAAGTCAGTTGCTTCTGTAACAATTTGTTTCAACAAGATGGCAATACCGACACATGGGAGAAGAGCACCGACTGTAAAGAGGGCTTTCATCCAGTAACCATCCATAGGAAGGTATTGTTTCATCAAATCAACCATGTTTTCACCGTATTTGGTGATAATCATTGTTGGAAGGAAAGAGAAGAGGAAGTGAGAGATCCAAGGGTAAACCCAGTCAACTGCGTAGAGTTTTTTGAAGTTTCCTTCTTCAACGGCTTTCCAACCGATGTGTTGCCATACCAAGTTCATAGTAGCGGTACCGTAGAAAAGAACTGTACCGATTGTCCCAACGGCTGCACCGATTGGAGCTGCAGCTGCGGCGATTCCAGCTTCATCTGTGATGTTATTGGCATGCACAAATAAGATAGCAAGAGGAACACCGATGTAAGAGATGGCACGCACATCGGCAGATACGGTACCACCAGGTGTTACCAAGGCGATATAAACGACTTGAAGAGCAACCCCGACCATAATACCAGTTGTCACATCTCCAAGAATTAAACCTGAAATCAACCCACCGATCAAAGGACGACCGAGTGTATAGTTCCCGATACTGGAACCTCCCATACCAGGCATTGAAGACAAGCTGGCGAAAATACCAAGCAAGATTGCTTGAATCCATGAAATTGTCATAACAAACGCTCCTTTTGTTTGTAAATTTATTTACCTAACAGATAGGACTGTTAGTTTTAAAAACCAAATTTTGATTTGAAATCATCCCAATACCCGATGGAAACATCTGGCAACAATTGGAATTTCACCTTGTAGCCTGCTGCTTGAATAGCTTGGAAGGCTTCTGCTTCTTCCTGGGTGATGGATTGGTTATTTCCCAATTTTACAGCTCCAGGACGATCATTTGCAGGGCCTACGATGATTTCTTTAACATCACCTGGGACAAACCCTTGGTCGACCAAAATTTCCTTCATATCGATTGGATTTTTGGTGATCAAGAAGTAACGACTATCTGATTCTGTTACTTTTGCTGATTTTTCCTTAAAGGCTTCCTTTGTCCATACAAAGGTTTTCTTGTCTGATGCGCCTTTGTAAGCTTGGATCAAAACCTTGTTTGATGCTGCTGCATCATTTACGGCAATCAAACCATCACATGGTTTTTCCTTTGCCCAGCGTGTGACTGTCTGACCGTGAATCATGCGATCATCAATCCGTACAAATGTTACTACCATAAGGTACCTCCCTATTAAATATCGTCATCATCTTCTTCAGCACTAGTGGCTGAAACTTCAAAAGGCTGTAGTGCAGATCGTGCTTCTGATAAGATGGTAGCTGACAAATCGTCTCCATCCAACACATCTTTCATCACAACTGCCGTCAAGGCCATGGTAAGGTTCATCCCACCAAGGATCAAGGCTCCATCGAGCTTTCCAGCTTCTTCTAGAACCGTGGCTGCAGTGGTTAATGGACTACCACCTACGATATCTGCCAAGACCAAAACAGAATCATCAGCTGTCAATCCTGAAATGCTCTCTCTGAAATCAACTGCGAAGTCATCAACTGATTTTCCTTCTTTGAGTCCAACTGCGATGACCTGATCCATCTTATCACCAGCAAACATGGCTAGTGATGTTTTTAGACCTTCTGCCAGTCCACCATGACTGACCAAAACGAGGTATTTCATTTTTCTACGCCTCCTTTATTTGACTCTATTGTAGATTATTTGAAAGCGTTTTTACATTGTCAAATGTCACATTCCCAATATGACATTTAGCAATAAAAAAATGACATCTGTCACTTGACAAAATGCCATCTTATTTTACTCTAAACTCCTACCTGTAGACTACTTTCAATCTCCCTCTGAATTTGAGGCAAGCGGTTCTCAACATCTTGATCGCGCAAGGCATTGCCAATCAAGTAATCTAACTTTTCTAACACCTCTTTTGAGACATTTTTCGGACTACTTTCAACAGCTTGTTCCATGATGCGGTTCAAGGTCTGATTGGTCAAGGAATCCGTTCCAAAGTCATCCACCTGCAGAAGGTCTTTACTAGAGCGACTCTTGACCACCTGTGGCATGACAGAGATCCCTTGGGATTGGGCAAAGAGGGTTTGTTGAATGTCTGGATCCTCTGTTAAGAGTTGCATCAATTCCCAAGCCAACTTGGAATGAGAACTTCGAGCCGACATAGCAAAAGAAGTCGTCGTGACCAAGGTTGCCTTGGTCGTTTTTGACTTAGCCGGCATCGGGATACAGGTCCAGGTGAAGTTTGAATATTTAGAAACGTGATAGGGATAAGGTTTATAGGTCCGATATTGGGCCAAGGTCATGGGATAGAAGGCGACTTTCCCCTGGTCAAAATCTTTAGAGCTCACCTTGTAATTTTTATTTAGATCTTCCAATTTTTGCAGAAAAGTCAGAGACTCTTTCACCTCTGGAGCTGTCAGCTTGAGCATGCCACCTTGGAAGAGATGACCTCCATTTGCCGCCAAGGCTTCTTTCCAGGTGTATTCTGTACTCCCAAATTGGTCCAGTTGCCCATCCCCATTGGTATCTTTGGTTAGTTTCTTGCAAATCGTATAGAACTCTTCAAGGGTCCAACCTTCTTTAGGAACCGCGATGCCTTCTTTATCCAAGAGATCTTTATTGACACACATCAAAATCGGATTGCTTTCATAAGGCAAGGCATAGGTTTGCCCCTGATAGACACCCGATTCAAAGGCAACGGGATAAAATGTTGCTTGATCTTTTCGATCCATATAGCCGTTTAACTTTTCTAATACGCCTCGCGCTGCTAATAAAGAAAGATCTTGCTCAGAGACCATAAACACATCCGGCGTCTTTCCTGAGACAATCTTTTCAGAGAGCCAGTCTGAATAATCCGACTGCGGAATCCCGTTTTCATACTCTACACGGACATGAGGATGGGATTTTTCAAATTTTTGAATCGCACGATCCAAGGCATGGGAACGTTGACTGGTCGGCACATCCCAGCTAGAACCTGCATAAACGCCGATATGGAGGACGGTCGGTTGCTGTTTCCACCAATAGAAACCCGCGCTCGCACAGAGCACAACAAGGAGACCGATCCCCCAACAAAGATGCTTTCGCTTCAATTTCATTCTGTATTTCCTTTAGAAAAATCACGTCTCGTCACTCCTGTTTGGACTGACCAGATCGCTAATTGCGTTCGATCTCGTAGGTTTAATTTCGCCAAAATCGTTGATAAGTAATTGCGCACGGTTCCTTCTGATAAGAAGAGTTTGGCCGCAATTTCTTTATTGGACTCCCCATAGCCGACCTCTTGGATAATGCGCCATTCCGTCGTGCTCAAATCCTTGACATTGTCCTCATCTACAGCAATAGAGAAGTTGGTTTTGGCCATTTGTGAGAAAATTTGAAAGACTTTACTAGCGATATTCGGGTTGATCATGGCTCCACCTTGATACACCACCTTAATCGCTTCATAGAGTTCCTCTGTCGAGGCTCCCTTTAAAAGATAACCTGAAGCACCATACTTGAGTGCACTATAGATAAATTCATCATCATCAAAGGTCGTTAAAATAATAATTTTGATATCCGGATAGTGCTCTTTGACTTCTTTTGTCGCCAAAACTCCATCCATGCCTGGCATCCGAATATCCATTAAGATCAGGTCAGGATGTGTCTGCGGAATGCTAGACAAGACGTGGTTCCCGTCTTCCACCGTGGCCACCACTTCGATATCGGGATGGGCTGACAAAATAATTTTCAGAGATTCTCGAATCAAGGCCTGGTCATCTGCCACCATTACTTTTATCACCATCTCTATCTCCCTTCTTTATTTTTCGGTAAACTAACGCGCGTGAAAAATCCATCGCGGTTTTCAAATTGAAGCTGTCCTCCTAGGATAGAAATTCGTTCCATCATCTGCTTGAGCCCATAGCCATAGGTCAAGGTTTCAAACCCAACCCCATTGTCCTGCAACTCGATCAGATAATCTTCTTCGTCCTCAAAAAAATGAAGGCTCATCTGACTGGCATGACCGTGGCGAACCGCATTGGTCATAGACTCTTGAATCACACGAAAGATCGTATCTTCAATCATGACGTCCATATCGACATCGACCCATTCATAGTGTAAATCAACCTGCAAGTTAGAAAGCGTCTGGTACTCGCGGATCATCTTTTCTAAAGCATCTTTGAGGGTTCGTCCCTCAAGGGCACCTGGACGGAGGCGGTTGAGAGAGCCTCTCACATCCTGGATTCCTTCCCGGACAACTTCTGATACGTTTTTTACCTGCTCTTTTGCCCGATTGGGATCGATATCAATCAAGACTCCGACAGCATCTAAGCCTGCCGAGATTCCTGTTAGCGCATGCCCCAAGGTATCGTGAATCTCCCGAGCAATCCTCTTGCGCTCCCGATCTTCTGCAATCTTCTCAGACAAGGCCATATAGTTGTTCAACTCCGTATTGACCTTCGAAACCATGGCCAACTCTTCTTCTACTTCGTGGTTTTCCGCAAGAACATTCATAATATAGAACAAAAGCGAAATAATGAAGAGCACCATATTCAAAGCATAGAGGGAATTCTTCAAGAAAAAGGCCAGAATCCGAATGGAGGCAGGATAAAAATGAATATAGACATCCAGAGAAGGTATCGGAAAGAAAAGCGAAAAGACGTCTGAATTGGTCACAAGAAGCATCAAGAAACTCACTAGGATAAACGCAAACCAATACTTGCGGTCTCGCTTGGTATTCAACTCTTTGGAACCATAGAAGATATCCGCAAAAACCAAGAGAATCAGCCCGTTATAAGCTACATTTTGGACCCACATCAAGAGCAACATCAGGAGGATCTCCAGAATATTCCACTTATCAAAAATGGACCATCGACTCGTTTGAGACCGGTAACGACTCATGGAGATCAAGGCAATCCCAGCAAATAAGAATGCAGACAACCAAAAAGTTGTAGAGGGCGCAAAAGGAATGCGCTCTAAGCGTTCTACTAATAGGGAAGCTTGTCGTTGAGCAATGATATAGTTGGTTGCTTGAAGATAGATGATACTGTTGAGCATCACAGCGATAAAATTTACGACCATCAGGATGGCTAAACTGTATCTCACACCTCTAAATTTTCTCATTACTGCCACCCATTCACATCAAAGTGATCGATGTTTTCCTTTGTCATCATTTGAACCGGAATGGTTATCTCTTTTTGGTAGCTTTTCCCAGCCGTCATATCTTGGATGACCTCCATCACGCGGTCTCCCATCTTCAACGGAGACTGGGCAACGGTTCCCACGACATCATCTGTCGAGTGTAGCAAGGCTTTCATATCTGGTGAGCCATCGATCCCATAAATCGCAATGGGATGAGTGATTCCTTGCTCCTTGATCGCTGCTAAAGCTCCTATAGCCGAGCGGTCATTTAGGGCAACTAGTGTATCGACATTCCCCCCTGACTGCAAGAACTTACGGACAGCCGGCATGGCGATCTCCGTCTGACCTTTGGTTTCTAGTTCAGAGATAATCTCATAAGAGCCATGTCCTTTGATGGTATCCTTAAATCCCTGAATCCGCGTATCTGCCGAAACAGTCCCTTTGTGCTCCAAGAGAAGGATCCGAGCATTTGAAGAGCGTTTCGTCAGCTCTTTCGCAATCAAGACTCCTGCTTGGTAGTTATCAGAGACAATGCTGGCATCCGGCTTAAAATGCTTGAGCTGGGTATCAACTGCAATGATCTTAATTCCTTGTTTTCTAGCTTTTTTAAGAGCTCTTAAAATGGGCTGACTATCCCCTTTAACCGGATTAATCACAATCACATTTACCTTTTGAGCGCAAAAATCATCGATCTGCTGGCTCTGCCTTTTTTCGTCCAATTCTGGATCTCGAACAGATACAAGAGCCCCTCTCTCATCAGCAATCCGACTAATTTCCGAATGAATACTTTTATAGAACTCATTGTTCATGGTCATATAGGTGACACCGATCTTGGTCTGATCCTTGATGCTACTGGTTTGACAAACGGCATAGATCCACAAGAGGATGCAGGCCACCGGAATCACCAGTAGAACCCGTTTTATCAGCCATTTCAACCGTTCTTTTCTTTCTTCTTTCCCCTTCAAACTCCGTTCCTTTTCTGAAAATTTTGAATATATATTACTTTATTTTACTACTTTTTCAAGAAAAGTGCTGGCTTTTATTGTACAGATGCATATTTTTGATTTATTTTTAAAAGACTTGTTCCCGAATGAAATCCCTAGCAAGTATCAAAAAAGCTGGTCTATAAACGAACCAGCTTTCTTTTTTGATCCTAAAAGGGAAGATCTTCCTCTTCTAAGATGATATCGGCTAAATCTCCCGTTCCACCATTTTCACGCATCGCTCGCTGAGCGCGGCTCTCTAGCAACTGAAAACTTTGGCAGAGGACCTCTGTCACATACTGCATGACCCCATTTTTCTCGTAGCGGCGCGTCCGAATCTCTCCATCCAAAGAGATCAAGCTCCCTTTACTGGCATAACTAGCCATGGTTTCAGCCAATTTCCCCCAGACAACCACATTGACAAAATCAGTCTCTCGCTCCCCGTTTTGGTCCTTGTAGCGACGATTGACCGCAACGGTCACTCGGGCAACGGATTTGTCTGTGCTGGTTTTATGCAATTCTGGGGCCGCTACTAGGCGACCGATTAAAATAACTTTATTATACATCATTTACCTCCTATCTATTTATTCGAAAAAATTTCAAAAAATGGAGGTGACAAACCAAAATCAAAAAAATCTAGGATCCAAAACATCCTAGATTCTTCTCTTTATTCGTGCCAGTGACGAGCAGGATCAAAAGGTGTCCCTGCTACTTCTGCATCATCCAATTCAATAATGCCTCGTTTTTGAGGAGCATTTGGCAAGTGCAATTCACGCGGACTGCACATCATGCCATAACTTTTTTCACCACGAAGGGCCCCTGGGAAAATCAAGCTGCCATCCGGCATCATAGCACCTGGAAGAGCGACAATGGTCTTTAGACCCACCCGCGCATTTGGAGCTCCAGCTACGATCTGAACCGTCTTATCTGGTCCAACTGCTACTTGGCAGATATTCAAGTGGTCACTATCTGGATGGGCTACCATTTCAAGGATTTCTCCCACCACAAATTTTGGTTCCCGATCATTGACCAATCGTTCTGCGAAGCCTTCTCTTTCCAATTCTTGGTTCAAACGAGCTACTTGCTCATCTGTCAAAAAGACTTGGCCCTTGCCTTCGATGGCGAAGAAAGATGAGGCATCAAAGATATTCCAGGCAACCGTTTCTTGGTTGTCCTCACGGTAAACACGAGCCACTTTTCCTTTTCTCTCCACCGCGAGCTTGGCTTCCCCACTATTTTTCAGGGTCAACATCAAGACATCGCCGACTTGTTCTTTGTTGTATGTTACAATCATGATTTTCTCCTATTTTAATCCTGCTAAGAATGCTGTAATCTGCGCTTTGGTTTTCCGATCCCGATTGACAAACCGACCGATTTCCTTATCCTTTTCCAGAACCACCAAACTTGGGATCCCATAAACATCCCAGACTTTCGCCAGATCCATATAGGCATCGCGGTCAATCAAGATAAAGGTAAATTCGGGATTTTCAGCCTCAATCTCCGGCAAAAAAGGTTTGAGGTAACGGCAATCCCCACACCAATCTGCTGAAAAGACAAACACTTTCTTGCCATCTTGCTCTACGTATGAAGCAATTTCTTCTAGAGAATTTGGTGTAATCATAATTTTTCCTCTTCGTAATGCAAGAGACCATCCTCATAGACAAAGCGGTAATGGCGCTCATCTTCAAAAATGACACCACCTACTAAGCGCTCTTCACTAGACTCGTAGAGTTCCACATACAGGGTCGCAATCCTTCCCATGGCTTCCATTTGCTCCCGTACTTCTGCTACCAATTCTTCTTGGGTACGAAGACGCTTTTGATCTTTGGCAATTTTATAAACACCGGCCGCAAGGGCTCCTGCACTTGCTACAGCCAGACTAGACAAAATAATTTTTTTAGCTTTCATAGTGCCTATTGTAACACAAAATAAGCAGAGGGACAACGGTCTAGGCTAGATCTCTCCCTCCGCTTTTAGAGACTGATTTCCATAATAACGCTACCATCCTTGTAGAAAAAGTGATAAAATAACATCAGAAAGAAGGTAACCTATGACTGATTTATTTTCTAAAATCAAAGAAGTAACTGAAATCCCTGCTATCTCAGGTCATGAAGCCCCTGTACGGGATTATTTGCGCCAACAATTGACCCCTCATGTGGACGAAATCGTGACAGATGGTCTCGGTGGGATCTTTGGGGTCAAACACTCAACAGCAGCCGATGCTCCTCGTATCTTAGTAGCTGCCCACATGGATGAAGTTGGGTTCATGATCAGCGAAATCAAAGCTGATGGGACTTTCCGTGTTGTCCCAATCGGAGGTTGGAATCCGATGGTCGTCAGCAGCCAACGCTTCAAACTCTTTACACGTGACGGACGTGAATACCCTGCTATTTCAGGATCTGTTCCTCCTCATTTGACACGTGGAACAGGTGGACCAACCGTACCTGCCATTAGCGACATCGTCTTTGATGCAGGCTTTAGCTCTAAGGCTGAAGCTGAAAGTTATGGGATCCGTCCTGGAGATACTTTGGTCCCAGATAGCTCTGCGATTCTCACTGCTAATGGTAAAAACGTCATCTCAAAAGCATGGGATAACCGCTACGGCGTCTTGATGGTCAGCGAATTGGCTAAGAGTCTTTCTGGACAAGCCTTAAACAACGAACTCTATGTAGGGGCCAACGTTCAAGAAGAAGTGGGACTTCGTGGAGCTCACACTTCAACCACTAAATTTGATCCTGAAATCTTCCTTGCTGTAGACTGTTCGCCAGCAGCTGATGTCTTTGGAGACCAAGGTGCGATTGGGGAAGGAACACTGCTTCGCTTCTACGATCCAGGTCACATCATGCTACCAAATATGAAGGATTTCTTGCTCACTACTGCTGAAGAAGCGGGCATCAAATTCCAATACTATTGTGCCAAAGGTGGTACCGATGCAGGTGCAGCACACTTGAAGAATGGTGGAGTCCCATCAACCACTATTGGTGTCTGTGCACGTTACATCCACTCTCACCAAACCCTCTATGCCATGGATGATTTCTTGCAAGCGCAAGCCTTCTTACAAGCATTGGTTAAGAAATTGGATCGCTCTACAGTTGATTTGATCAAACACTATTAAGCAACATCTATCACGAGTCCCCGTAAGGGACTTTCAGATCGAGGATAAAATCCTCTTAAAAACTTTCCTTAGGTGAGTACGGACGTCTGCGAACTTCTCCGAAGTTCCAAGACTAATTATTGAGCCTGAGGTCTCAATAATTCCGAGTGCCTGAAACTGAGTCGTTTCAGGCACTTTTCTCACAGCGGAAAGTTTAAGTGCACCCTGCAATGACCTTAATAGACTACCTCATTTTATTTGTTTAGCATCACTTAGGTCATTTTATGTAAAAAAATATGCCTGAACAATCAAATTCTATGATGTCTAACCTCATCTTAGGAAAGTATCTTAGAATATTTTATCTTCCATCTGTTTTCTGATATAATATGAAAGAATGAAATGGTAGGGAACAGAACACTCATCCTTGGATTTGTGTGGCAGGCCCTTCCCTTATATACAGGAGTTTTACATGAAAAAACAAGCTTTTAGTTCTGAAAAGTATTTGAACTTGCAACGTGACCACATTATTGAGCGGATCAACCAATTCGATGGCAAGCTCTACCTTGAATTTGGTGGTAAGATGTTAGAAGACTTCCACGCTGCTCGTGTCCTCCCTGGATACGAACCAGATAATAAGATCAAGTTGCTCCAAGAATTGCGCGACCAAGTGGAAATTGTCATTGCCATCAATGCCAACAATATTGAGCACTCAAAAGCCCGTGGGGATCTAGGAATTTCTTATGATCAAGAAGTGCTACGTTTGATCGACAAATTCAATGAATTGGGGATCTTTGTAGGCTCTGTTGTCATCACCCAATATGCTGGACAAGCTGCAGCAGACGCCTTTCGCAAACAACTGGACAAGAGCGGCATCGCCTCTTATCTCCACTATCCGATCAAGGGCTATCCGACCGATATGGACCACATCATCTCTCCTGAAGGGATGGGGAAAAATGACTACATCAAGACTAGCCGCAATTTGGTCGTTGTAACGGCTCCTGGACCTGGTTCTGGTAAGCTGGCAACTTGTATGTCCAATATGTACCATGACCAATTAAATGGGATCAAATCAGGTTATGCTAAGTTTGAAACCTTCCCAGTATGGAATCTTCCTTTGCACCACCCAGTTAACTTAGCTTATGAAGCAGCGACTGCAGATCTAGACGATGTCAATATGATCGATCCTTTCCACCTCCAAACCTACGGGGAAACAACAGTCAATTACAACCGCGATATCGAAATCTTCCCTGTCTTGAAGCGCATGTTGGAACGCATCTTAGGAACCTCTCCTTACGCTTCTCCAACAGACATGGGCGTCAACATGGTTGGCTTTGCCATTGTGGACAATGACGCTGCGATTGAAGCTTCCCAACAAGAAATCATCCGTCGCTATTACCAAACCATTTTGGATGTCAAAGCTGAACGCGTCGGTGAAGGAGCTGTCAAGAAGATTGAGCTCTTGATGAATGATTTAGGCATTACTCCAAATGACCGGAAAGTGACCGTGCTTGCCCGCCAAAAAGAAGAAGAAACAGGGGAGCCAGCCTTGGCCCTTGAATTGCCAAACGGCGAGATGGTAACCGGAAAAACCTCTGATCTCTTTGGTCCAACAGCAGCCCTCTTGATCAATGCGATCAAGAAATTGGCGCATATTGATAAAGAAACCAAATTAATCGAGCCAGAATACGTCCAACCTATCCAAGGCTTGAAGATCAATCATTTGGGTAGCCGCAATCCTCGTCTTCACTCGAACGAAATCCTCATTGCCCTAGCCATTACGGCCATGAGTAACGAAGATGCTAAGCTTGCGATGCAAGAATTAGGCAAGTTGAAAGGCAGTGAAGCCCATTCAACCGTGATGCTGACAGACGAAGACAAGAATGTCCTTCGCAAGCTCGGTATCAACGTCACCATGGACCCTGTCTACCAATACGATCGCTTGTATCGTAAATAAACTGAGACAAACAAAAACAATCCCTGCTCGAGGGATTGTTGAGAGCGTAGAGAAACGAATCTTTTATAAAATCCAATCAATTCTTTAAAAATTATACTCGTTATAGTTATTCAGTCATCTAATGAAACTTTCCGCCGTGAGAAAAGTGCCTGAAACGACTCAGTTTCAGGCACTCGGAATTATTGA
>NZ_JVSR01000088.1:0-1498 GCF_001069785.1 Streptococcus parasanguinis | reverse complement strand
ATGAAAGCGAATGTAACAGTCACAGTGAAACACGATGGTACAGCTAAAGTACTTATCGCAACTGTAGGCGACATTGCGGATAAAGAATTTAACAACCGTGTCACTCCTCCAGAAGAACCTAAGTTCAATCCTGAAAAATATGTTGTTTCTGAAGCGAAATTTGATGTAACAGGTACAAAACTCGTTGATGATGACAAAGAGTTGGCAGACAAGTACGCAGATACCAATGCGAACCCATATGCGGACGATGCATCAAACAACGAAGAAGAAAACTTGAACACCAAGACTGTGAAACGTGGCCAAAAACTTTATTACCAAGTATGGTTGGATACAACTAAGTTTGACGGAAATAACAAAGATAACATCCAAACAGTTGGTATCACAGATGACTTCGATGAAACTAAGTTGACTGTGAATGCTTCAGACATCAAGGCATACGATTCAGTATCAGGTGCGGATGTTACATCTAAGTTTGACATCTCAATCGCTAACGGTGTAATCACAGCTAACCTCAAAGATGGCTTCACTAAGTCACTTGGCGACGCTGAAAACACTCAAATCATTGACACTACTAAGTTCGAGTTTGGACGCTACTATAAATTTGATATTCCAGCAACAGTGAAAGCTGATGTACCTGGCGGTGCGGATATTGAAAATACTGCGACTCAAGTAGTAAACTACTACAACCCAACGACTAAGAAAGTTGAAAAACCTGAAAAACCAACTGAAAAACGTGTAAACAACGTTCCAGTTGAAGTGGAATTCAACTTCACGAAACGTTTGGAAGGTCGTGAGCTTAAAGCTAACGAATTCAGCTTCGTTCTTAAAGATTCAGAAGGTAAGACTCTTGAAACTGTGAAGAACGATGCATCTGGTAACGTTAAGTTCTCAGCTCTTGAATTCAAGAAAGGTCAAGAAGGCGTACACAACTACACAGTAGAAGAAGTTAAAGGATCTGACGCAACCGTTACATACGATACAATGAAAGCGAATGTAACAGTTACAGTGAAACACGATGGAACAGCTAAGATTCTCGTAGCGACTGTAGGCGACATTGCGGATAAAGAATTTAACAACCGTGTAACACCTCCTGAAACTCCAGAATTCAATCCGGAAAAATATGTTCTAAACGAAAAAGAATTTGATTTAACTGGAACTTCATTATTAGATGATGATAAAGAGTTGGCAGACAAGTACGCAGATACCAATGCGAACCCATATGCGGACGATGCATCTAATAACGAAAAAGCGAATATCAATACTAAATCAGTTAAACCAGGTCAAAAACTTGTTTACCAAGTATGGTTGGATACAACTAAATTTGATGCAAACAACAAAGACCATATCCAATCAGTAGGAATCTCAGATGACTACGATGAAGCTAAAGTTGATGTTGATGGTTCAGCAATCAAAGCTTATGATGGTAAGACTGGTGCGGATGTAACAGCTAAATTCGATATCACTGTGAACAACGGTGTGATCACTGCAACCCTTAAAG
>NZ_JVSR01000087.1:0-25675 GCF_001069785.1 Streptococcus parasanguinis | reverse complement strand
TCGACAATCCAAAAATAATTGAGAGGCTAGGACTTTTGTCCCAGCCTCTTCCAATCATTCCCCTCAAATGTTATTTAATGACTAATCATCATATCCACTTGAAGAATTTCCAGTATCATTATTTTTTGAATTTGAATCATCAGAATTATCATTAGGTGCTACTCTATTCCTATTTTGTTCACCTTCATTTGGTTCATAAACGGTCAATACAATTCGTGTTCGATTAACATCCACCGTACCTGAAACTTCTGGAGTTTGACTGACAATTTGACCTGCAGAAACGAATACTCCATCAGGAAGATGGTTAGTTTTTCTGATTTCAATATTAGATTTCTTGATTCCATATATTTCAATCAAATTACTTCTGGCAAAATCATAAGTGGATCCAATATAGTTTGGCATTTCAACAGAATTCGATTTTTTAGCTACTTTCAATACAATGTTAGTTTTTGAATTCAGAGAATATTGCTCTCCTGGAGCTGGTGTCTGTTCAAGAACAGTCCCTGGGGTATAATCAAAGGTTTCAATTTCTTCAATACTGATCATCTTGCTCGATACCTTATAAGTATTTTTTAGATCTTCCTCTGCTTTTTCTCTTGTCTCTCCTACATAGTTTGGCATTTCAAAACTATTTGGACCTTTTGAAACAATCAAATTAATCTTATCTCCTCGTTGTTTCTTGGTTCCAGCAGCTGGATTTGTTTTTATAATATATCCTTTTGCCACTGAATCACTAAATTCTCCTTGTTCTTTTCCTGATTTTAAATGTTGTTTATCAAGTATCTCTTTTGCTTCTACAACTGTTTTCCCTGAGAGATTAGGAACAACTGTAGTATCTGTGTTTTTTTCTAAATCTGATTTTCCTTTAGTTTCTTTTTTTGAACTTTCCGACTTTCTTGAAATAGATACTGAATCATTTTGCCTTTGATATCGTCCACTTTTTGGTAAAAAAAGCCATAACATTAAAGTTAAAATGACTAATCCAATAACTAGACTTATAATTCTTTTCTTTCGTTGTCTCTTTTTTTCCTCTTCTTGTTTGATTAATTGTTCCTGCCTATAGTGTTCAGCTTGTATAGCTAGTTTTCTCTCTTTTTCAGCTTCCTCAAACTTATATTTCTCGTATTCACCCTCAACTTCTGAGAGAAGTATTTGTATTCGATCACGCTCACTATTATCTTTAGCTTGAGCCCATATTTTTTTCAATTCAAATATTTTATCTTTATAAAATTGCTCCTGTTTTTGTTTGAGTTCTTGCTCTCTCCGTCTCTCCTCAGCGATTGCTTGTTGTTGTAATATTTCATTTTGCTTTTCAGTTTGTCGAACTTGATTCTCTAGAAGTCTTTTTTTTTCTTCTGAAGCTAATCTTTGCTGAATAGAGTGTCTATCTAACAAATCATTGTGTCTCTTTAATTCTTGATTTCGCTCCCGTTCCCTCTGTTCCGCCTCATAATCTTTTTCCCAGTTACTCATTTTTTCTCCTAATTCGCATTGTTATTTTCTTGACTCAATAAAGTCATCTACTAATATTTAATCAATTCCTATAAAAGCCTAATAATCCTTCTGTTATTTAAAAACTCATATTTCCAAAACACTTTCATTTTACAACTAATTAGTGAATTCTATCTTTATGCAATATTATAACCAATTAAAAAAGTAAATACAAGAACATTAATAAGATATTTTTAAAACAAAAAAAACTGCCCCCAAAAGTTAGGCAGTAAAAATCTAACTTTTAGGGTGCAGTTCTCGATTTCTCTATTACTCTTCTTTCAACTTCGCCAATTCTTGGGCAAGTAACTTGAGGGCTACTTGTGGGTTGGCTTGCCCTTTGGTTGCTTTCATAAGGAAACCTGTGAAGGCCTTGTCCGCATTCCGCTTCCCTGACTTGAAGTCGGCTACGGCTGCTTCATTGTCTGCGAAGACTTGGTGGATGATAGGGATCAAGACTTCAGGGTCTGAAATCTGTACCAAGCCAGCTTTTTCGACGTATTCACGCGCACCGCCACCGTTTTTCGCCAAGTGAACGAAGACTTTCTTGGCAATCTTAGATGAAATCGTTCCATCTTCGATGATGGCAATCATTTCGACCAAGTTTTCCGGTGTCAATTGGATTTCTTCCAACGTTTTGCCTTCTGCATTCAAGAATTGTGCCACTTCACCTTGGAGCCAGTTAGAGACTTGTTTAGCATCTCCACCAAGGGCCACAGCTGCTTCAAAGAAGTCAGAAGTGACTTTCGTCGCTGTCAATTGGTTGGCATCATAGTCAGACAAGCCAAGCTCTGCCACGTAGCGAGCCCGACGGTCTTTTGGAAACTCTGGCAACTCTGTACGCATTTCCTCGATCCACTCATCTGAGATTTCAAACAAGGGAAGATCTGGTTCTGGGAAGTAACGGTAATCCGCCGCTCCTTCTTTGACACGCATAAGAATGGTACTCTTGTTGGCTTCATCGTAACGACGCGTTTCTTGACGAATGACACCACCTGAACGCAAGATTTTCGCTTGGCGCTCCACTTCGTATTCAAGACCTTTACGCACGTTTGAGAAAGAGTTCAAGTTTTTCAACTCCGTCTTGGTACCAAATTCCTCTTGACCGTATGGGCGAAGGGAAATGTTGGCATCCACCCGCATCGATCCTTCTTCCATCTTGACGTCTGAAATGCCAGTATACTGGATGACTTCTTTCAAAGCTGTCAAATAGGCGTAGGCTTCTTCTGGAGAACGCATATCTGCTTCAGATACAATCTCAATCAATGGCACCCCTTGACGGTTGAGGTCTACATAAGAGAAACCGTCTGTTCCGTGGGTGTTCTTACCAGCATCTTCTTCCAAATGGGCGCGTTCAATCCCGATTTTCTTAGTTGAGCCGTCTTCTAGTTGCACTTCAATCCACCCATTGTAACCGATAGGCTCATCAAATTGCGAAATTTGGTAGGCCTTTGGATTATCAGGGTAGAAATAGTTCTTACGGTCAAAGTGCATGTGCTGATGAATATCCATATTCAAGGCCAAAGCAGCCTTGATCCCAGCATCCACAACACCCTTGTTCAAGACAGGAAGCACCCCTGGGAAAGACCAGTCGATCACATTGGTATTGGCATTTTGCTCGTTCCCAAAGTGGGCAGAGGTTGGTGAGAAAATTTTTGAGTTTGTATTCAATTCAACGTGGACTTCAAGTCCGATGACTGTTTCAAAGTTCATTAATTGTCACCTCCGAAAATAAGGGGTTGTTGTTTGTGGTATTCCGTCGTTGCTTCAAAGGCAGCTGCAGCTTGGTAGATGGTTTCTTCAGAATACTTAGGACCAATCAACTGCAAACCAACTGGAAGACCTTGCGCAAAACCTGCAGGAATCGAAATTCCTGGAAGACCTGCCAAGTTGACTGGAATGGTCAAGAGGTCAGCCAAGTACATGGCAACCGGATCATGGTTGAGCGAATCCAAATCAAAGGCTACACTTGGAGCTGTTGGTCCAAGGATGAGGTCGTAATCCGCAAAGACTTTTTCGAAGTCTTGGATAATAAGGCTACGAACTTGACCAGCTTTCTTGTAGTAAGCATCGTAGTAACCAGATGACAAACTAAAGGTACCCAGCATGATCCGGCGTTTAACCTCATCACCAAAGCCTTGGCTACGAGTGTTCACATAGATGTCATCCAAGTTCTTGGCATCTTCCGCACGGAAACCATAGCGAATCCCATCGAAACGTTGCAAGTTTGAAGATGCTTCAGATGAAGCGATGATGTAGTAAACGGCAACCCCATATTTAGAGTGTGGAAGGCTAACTTCTTCGACAGTTGCTCCCAATTTTTCAAAGTGTTTGGCCGCATTAAGGATGGTTTCTTTGACTTCTGGGTCGATCCCTTCCCCAAGATATTCCTTCGGAAGGGCAATCTTCATGCCTTTAATGTCTTGACCAATTTTAGAAGTAAAGTCTGCTACACGAACAGGTGCAGAAGTTGAATCCTTGGCATCTTCACTGGCAATGACATTGAGCAATTGGGCATTTTCCTTAACCGTTGGTGCAAACGGTCCGATTTGGTCAAGCGAGCTACCAAAAGCAATGAGACCAAAACGGGAAACTGTTCCATAAGTTGGTTTGAGACCAACAATCCCGTTAAAAGCAGCCGGCTGGCGGATAGAACCACCTGTATCTGAACCAAGGGACAAACGGACTTGACCTGAAGCGACAGAAGCTGCTGAACCACTAGAAGATCCACCAGGCACCTTGCTGTGGTCCCAAGCATTCTTGGTTGGCCCATAGTAAGAAGTCTCACCAGATCCACCCATGGCAAATTCATCCATGTTGGTCTTCCCGATGACAATCATATCTTTTGCTTTGGCATTGGCAACAGCTGTCGCATCAAAGATTGGCTCGTAGTTATAGAGCATTTTTGATGCTGCAGTGGTCAAGATGCCATCTGTTGAGATATTGTCTTTGACTGCGAGTGGAATCCCTGACAAGAGGTTGTCTGCATCGATTCCTTTTTCATCAATGGCCTTAGCTTGCGCAAGGGCAGCTTCTTCGGCCACCGTTACAAAGGCATTAACCGCTTCTTCACGCGCCTTGATATCATCAAGCGTCGCTTGTGTCAATTCGGTTGCTGAAATTTCCTTAGAGACAAGGAGGTCGTGCAACTCTTCAATGGTTTTATGGTTGAATGACATTAGGCATCTCCTCCATCTTCTAGGATAGCTGGTACCTTGATGTAATAGTTATCTTTTTCAGGTACATTTTTAAACAAGCGGTCACGGTCCGTCCCTTTTTCAGCAACATCCGGACGCAATACGGTCTTGCGATCCGCCATGGTTGTTGTTGGGGCAACACCTGTTGTGTCCACTTCTTCCAACAATTCCACCATGTCGACAATTTTCGATAAGGTTGTCGCAAACTCAGCTGTCTCTTCTGGAGAGAATTTCAATTTTGAAAGATTGGCAACGTGGGTTACCTCTTCTTGCGTAATTTTCATCTTGCTTCCTTTCGTGAAATGATGATTTTTCAATACCCTCTATTTTACCATAATTTAGCCCAATTTGCTTGCCTTAGAAAAAATCTGTAGGACTTTTTTGTCGCTACAGATTCTTCATTTATATTTCTTTTCCGCCGAATTGCCCCATCTCCATCAGAGTCTCTTTCCAGACTTCCTGGACGTTAGAATCGAGGTAAGAAGAGGCCAAGTCATAAGAAGCCTGATGAAATGGGGCGAGGTCGCTTTCAAAGAGCTGGACCAGCTTGTCCGCCAACTCTTTCACCAGCTCTTCTTCTGGCACTGTCTCGCTATAAGGTACCAAAAAGCCATTTTCACCCTCTTTTATAAAAGTCGGATTGCCATAACGGGCATCAAAGCCCAGCAAGGCCAAACCTGCTCCAGCCGCCTCCATCAAAGTCAAACCAAAGGTCTCCCACTGAGAAGTGGTGAGGTAGGCTTGGTAGCAAGGATAGATCTGCTGAAGATCCGCATGACCGCGTAGGTGAATATAATCTTGTGCTGCAAGCTCCTGAATCAGGTGGCGCAAGTTGTCCGCTTCTCCACCCTTCCCATAAATATCAAACTGAAGGGCTGGGAGTTGTTCATGAGCTTTGGCCACTACTCGAATGGCCAAATCGATGCGTTTTCTTGGATCCAAACGGGAAGCTGTGAGCACACTAAAGTGAGGCCGATCTCCTTGTGGTTCCGTCAATGTTTCCAAATGCCCTACTGGAATGCTATAGATTGGAATTCCTTGGCATCCTTGTTTAGCAAGTGTCTGCTCCAAGACTTCTTTTTGAAGATCCGTTGCCGTGATAAAATAATCGAAGCGTTTGGCATACTTGAACACATAATAATATTCATAATTGAGATGGCCATTTTCAAATTCATGCTCCGAATGAAACACCATAGCGAGCTTTGAAGGAGCAGCTTTCTCCAACAAAGGACGGGCAAAATCCATGCGCGAAGCCCGATCAAGCAAAATCAGATCTTCTTCTTTTAGCGACAGCTGCGACAAAAAACGTCTCATCACTTCTGTATGGTTGGTTAAAATCTCAGGCCCCAGTTTATAGAGCCAGCTTCCACCGAACCTCGATTCTTCAAAAGCGATAGTCCCATCTTGATGGTGATAGGTCCGTCTGACAACACTACCATACTGAAAATACTCTGTGACAAGTTTACAAGCTCCATAATACTCTCGCTTGATCCTATTTCCAGCCAAAAGATAGTCTACATAGCGGACACAGTTTGGATGATAGGGATCCAGATGAAAGGTCAGGGCGTTTCCATCCGCAAATTGGTAGCGAATGACTCTTTCCGTTTTTTCAACAACATCCAGACGCGTCAGTTGAAACTCCATTTGCAAGGCCCCTACCGACTTTTGAGGGACCGTAGTCTGTTGATCCGTAAAAGCTAAATGGGCAAAAAGCAATTCCTCATCCCGGTGCCCCAATGAGAGGTAATAGGCCAATTTTTCTGGAGTGGGCCAAGTGGTAAAGACAAACTTCGCTGCCACTCCCAGACCCCGGAGCATCTTTGCCCGAGAGGCCTGTGCAACATCGACCCCATTGGGTTCAAATCCCACTAATAGATTAAAGGTATAAATGGTCATGCGGTCCCTCCCTCTAATCGCTTAAACAGCTCTTCCAAAGCTTCTTTTTCAGGTAATTTCAAGATTCGTGCTTGCTCTCTTACCAATTCTTTATAGGTTTCTGGCTGCTGGAGCAAGGTATCTAGTTGCTGTTCCATTTCTTCGACTGTATCTGTGATCGTGCTCAAGTCTTTATAGGCTTCCTGATGCACCGTGCTCTTCAAACCAAATAAGACTTGCCCATTTTCAAGAGCATGAAGACTACTACTCCACACTTCTTCTCCTTGATTACAATCTAGATAAATAGAGCATCTAGCTAATAAACTCTCATAATTTCCCAGCGAAATACCTGGATAGAGGCGTACATTTGGTCGAGCCGCTAAGTCTGTTAATTTCGGACCCATGGCTGTCAAAGCAGCAATGTGAAAGGTCACTTGTGGGAATTGGTGGACCAGGCTAGATAAGCCTTCAACTTCCTGAGAAGCCGTCATGACCAGGGCTTCTGGTTGAAAACTTTCCTGCTCCACATCTACCAGCCCTGACAAGACTGTGATTCCGTCTATTTTCTCACTCAACAGACCATCTTCTACCAACAAAATCTGACTGACTTGTTCTTTGATCTCGTCTAGATCATGCGCGTCACTGGCACAGTAGGCGAGTCTTTCCTTTGGTTTCTCTTTCACAACATCTAGCAATGCCTTGTCCATCAAAAGAACGGCTTCATCTTCTGGCAAGACTTGTTCTAGGACAGCTCTTTGCAGCTCTTTCTTATTGGCATACAGGCGATCCCGTCCCTTAGGAGTTTGATGCAAAAAGACTCCTTGTGAGACAAAGTGAAGCAAGACTTCTTCTTGCTGAGGGTTCAAATAAATGTCTAAATATGGTTGACCGGTTTCCGTCAGGAGACTCTGTTTGCTTCTCCAGCCATAGCGGTTGTAGACATCAATGGATACGATCTCTTCTCCCTGACCAAACCACTCCACTCTGTCAACCGTTCGGGACAAGATGTCCCCTCGCAAAACCACATTTGCACGACGTTCCTCCCCATCAAAAAGATAGGTCGTGATCCCCAAGGTCCAACATTCCCATAATTCTGGAACTTCCAGATCATTGAAAAATAAAGGTTTTCCAATTTTTGATACTGGGTCTTTTTGGGTAAAAAAGGTCGCAAGACTCTCTGTCTGTTGGTCCAAATCTGTTTCCAAATTGGTCACAAATACTCGGTAGGGCTGGCCAAGTTTGTCCAAGTATTTTTGCAAACGATCCAGCTCTCTTGTCTGCTCTGGTGCAATAATGAACATGCTGATCCTTTCTCATCAATAAGGGGTTAGTCCATCGTTTCAATAAAACGGAGGTTGGTCACCACGCGCTCATAGGTTTCTGACCCTTGCAGGCCTGCTTCCTCTAATTTTTCAAGGGCTCGTTTCAAGCGCGTTTTGTAGATATAGCGATGCCAGGTCAAATCATAGCCCAACATCCCCAGTAGAGCCAACTTCTCGTGCTTAGCTTCCATCTCATCGACGACTCTCTTTTCTGTCCAAACCTGGGACAGAGTATCTGCACGCCCCACGCGATACCAATAAATACATTTCTCCGTATGAACTACCCGATGGGCTTTTAAGAATAACTTGTACATCAGGAAGTTGTCTTCGACATTTTTTCCGACTGGAAAACGAAGCCCTTCAAATAAGTTACGCTTATAGAGCTTCATCATGGCACAAGCCCAGGCCATATCTCTGGTCTCCTGGATGGCATCGTGGTCCATGATCTCTCTCCCCTCATAAAGGGTCTCTGAATAATCGTCGTCCGTTACCTTGATCAAGTATTTGCTACTACTGTCATCATAGAGGTTATAGTTGGCTACGGAAACATCCGCATCATACTTTTGAAGTTGGCGATAGAGCACTTCTACATAGTCCTCCGTCACCCAGTCATCTGGATCAATAAAGGTAATGTAATCACCAGTCGCTAGCTCAATCCCTGTATTCCGAGCAGCAGATAAGCCCCCATTTTCTTGGCGAACGTAGCGGATGCGCGCATCCTTCCTAAAAAATTCTTTACAGATCTCTTCTGATTGGTCTGGCGAACCATCATTGACCAGGATAATTTCCAAATGAGGATAAGTCTGATGGACAACCGTTTCCAAACATTGTCTCAAATAAGCTTCTACATTATAGATGGGAATGATGATACTCACTACTTCATTTGTTTCCATGCTTCTTCTCATTTCTCTTTAAATAATCGCGAATCGCTGCCAGCATCGCCTGCACCTGATCATCCGCAAACACTTGATTCTCTCCATTCTCTACATGATTGGTTCCTTCAAAAGAGAAAATCGGAAGGCCTTGTTGACTGAGTGTTTGCGTGATTTGATCGACCTCATCATAGGGATTGATATCCAGATAGAAATCCAATTTTTCTAGGACCTTTCGACTGGTCAAGGGATCAAAAGAGGGATAAAGAAAGAGGTTGGGGTAGCGTTCCAATTGCACCAAGTTAAAACCAAAATGACTATGGGCAAGAACATGAATCGCGACATCTGGCAACTCTTTTAACAACGTCTCCAACTCGTGGATATCTGCTGTATGGGTATAAATGGCAGCATGATAAGGAAATTCTCCCACTAGGTCTTGATAGGTTTGCTTCAAAATCGGTTTTCGAAGCAAAATTTCCTCCCAAGAGAGGGCATAGTAAAACCACCATTGTTCCCGAAAACGATTGAATCGTTTGGAGGTCCATGGTTTATTATGAGAGGTGTAGTGAATGACCGCCGGAATCCCTTGAAAGGCATCATACCAGTCTAGATCTCCATAGAGGTATTGATCCTTATCAGACCCCACTTGTAAATTATAGGTCCAAGATAATGGAAACCACGCATCTTTGAAATACAGATTCAAAATTCCTTGATCTCCATAGACCTGTTGATGATGCTTGCGAGTAAGATCAAAAAGTGCATCTGTCACTTGGTGTTCTTGCCACCAAGTCTTATCAATCACCAAAAGTCCAGCATTAAATCCATCTGTCGTCGTTGGCTTATCGACCACTGCACCCAGTCCATAACCTTTTAGATCGACCTCAAACAAAGGCGATAAATCCTGTGTAAAGATCATGTCACAATCCAGATAGAGAATCCGCTCTTCCTCCACCATCTCTGGAATAGCGTAACGGAAATAGGTCGCATAGTGAATATGGTCACTTGGAAGCGAGAAGGATTGGAATTGCTCGGGAGACATCCGACAATTGATCACTTCTGAATCCAACTGGCGCAAGCGCTGATTCATGATGGCAAACCACTCTGTTGGTAGATCTTCATTTAAGACATAAATTTTCAACTGATCCTGATGGGCACACAGTGACTTCATAGCGGTTTCCAACTTTTCCATATAAGATAGATCCGCTGAAAAGACGACAGCTTTTTTACTCATAACTCCCCCTTATTTTCTTCCATTAGAATACCATTTTCAAGAGAGGAAGACAATTTCTACGCCCCAAAAAAGAGGCCTAAACAAATGTCTATGACCTCTTTTACAATCTTTTCTTATTTAGTATCTAATACAGCTAGTGCGCCGTCTACCAAGCTTGCCCCTAAGACATGCTTGAAATGATTCAAGGCAAACTGGTGATTTTCAGGAGTGAGCGCCGCCACTGCAGGTTCTACGACTTCGATCTGGTAGCCGAGATTGTAGGCATCAACCGCTGTATGAAGGACACAGATATCAGTCAAGACACCTGTCAAAATAACGGTATCTACATGGCGTTCCCGCAGGCGGATATCTAGGTCCGTTCCTGAAAAAGCAGAATAATGACGTTTATCCATCCAAAAGACGCGTGTATCCGTTTTATGCTCCTGATAAAAATCTGCCAAAGGGCCGTACAAATCACGTCCGCTGGTCCCAATGATATTATGAGGTGGGAAGAGCTTGCTTTCAGGATGAAATGGATCCTCTACATCATGCGCATCAATGGCAAAAAAGACATAGGCTCCTTGGTCAAAGGCCAATTGGGTCACCTGAGCAATGGTCTCAGAAATGGCTTGTGCAGGAGCACCTGCCGTAAGCTTACCATCATCTGCTACGAAATCGACAGTGTAGTCAATTGAAATCAAAGCTTTAGTCATTAGTAATCTCTTTTCTTAATTTCCTCAAAGATATCTGGAATCAACACTTTGAGATAGGTTCCCTTCATTCCAAGAGAACGGCTTTCAATAATACCAGCTGACTCCAATTTCCGGAGTGCATTGACAATCACAGAGCGGGTGATACCAATCCGATCTGCAATGATAGAAGCAGTCAACTGTCCCTCATTTCCTTTCAATTCACTAAGGATGGCAGAAACAGCACGCAATTCAGAGTAAGACAAGGTATTGACAGCCATATTCACCGCTGTCCGACGACGAATATTCTTCTCGTCTTCCTCGCGTTGGTAGTTCAACATTTGAATCCCTACCACGGTACTCGCAATCTCAACCAAGATCAAATCATCATCCGCAAACTGTTTATCATTGCGCCAAATGATCAAGGAACCCAATCGAATCCCAGAAACATGAATAGGCGCAATGGTCGTCAAGCCATCAGGAAATTCAGACTTGGTTTCGACCGGAAAGATACTCAAATCATGGTCCACATCTAAATTAGCTTCTGTATCGTAGACCAAACTAGCTGCCTTGGCATAATCTTCTGGTAATTTTTTATTTTGAAAGAAAGCTTCTACCCGGTCATTGTTGGTCTTGTAACGCATGAAATAACCAAGAAGGGTTCCCTTACTATTAATGATACAGGCATTACAGTGGATAATATCCGCTAATTGCTGGGCAATATCATTATAAGGCATCTCGACTTGCAACTGTTCATCAGTCCGTTTCAAGATGGATGTAATTTTACGTGTCTTTTCTAATAAGTTTGCCATAATAAACCTCGCATATAGTCAGCTCAAGTATATCATATAAGTGTGGGAATTTCAATCAAATTATCTGAAAATTATTTATTTTTTCTACAATTATGCGCAATTCAGAAAAATGTCGATTCGATGACATAGATTTTATAGAATGAATCAAAAAAAGATTGAAGACTTCCCTCTTCAATCCTTTATCTAATTAGCGTTTGTATTGTTTCAAGAAACGAGTCATTTTTTCTTGAATTTGAGCTAATTCATCGACACGTGGAAGGTAAACGATCCGGAAGTGATCTGGATCTTTCCAGTTAAAGCCGCGGCCATGAACCAAGAGAATTTTTTCTTGCTTCAAGAACTCTAAAACAAATTGCTCATCATCATCCACGCGGTACATATCCCGATCAATCTTAGGGAAGATATAGAGACCAGCCTTTGGCTTAACAGCTGAGAGACCTGGAATATCATTGATGGCTTTGTAGATAAAGTTCCGTTGTTCGTAGATTCGACCACCTGGAAGCAAGAGTTCATCCACGGATTGGTAGCCTCCAAGAGAGGTTTGCACAACTTGTTGAGCCAAGACATTTGAACAAAGACGCATATTGGACAACATGTTCAAGCCTTCGATATAGCCCTTCACATGGTGCTTGGGTCCGGATAGAACCATCCAACCAACACGGAAACCGGCAATCCGGTGAGATTTTGACAAGCCATTCATACTCACACAGAAGAGATCAGGCGCTAAACTTGCGATAGCCGTGTGTTTTTCACCATCCATGACCAAGCGATCGTAAATTTCATCCGCAAAGATGATCAAGTTATTTTGACGAGCGATCTCTACAATCTCAAGCAGGATCTCATCTGGATAGAGGGCACCTGTTGGGTTATTCGGGTTGATGACAACGATAGCCTTAGTGTTTGAGGTGATTTTCGACTTGATATCTTCAATATCTGGATACCAGTTTGCTTCTTCATCACAAAGATAGTGAACCGCATTCCCACCAGCTAGGCTGACGGCTGCTGTCCAAAGAGGATAGTCCGGCATGGGAACCAAGACCTCATCCCCGTTGTCGAGCAGTCCTTGCATGGACATGACGATCAGCTCACTCACTCCATTTCCAAGGTAAATATCATCAATATCCACATTTGGAATTTTTTTCAACTGGCAGTACTGCATGATGGCTTTGCGGGCTGAAAAGATCCCTTTTGAGTCTGAATAGCCTTCACTATCACGCGCATTCATGATCAAATCATGGATAACTTCATCTGGAGCTGTAAAGCCAAATTCAGCAGGATTCCCTGTATTCAAACGTAGAATTTTTTCTCCATTTGCTCGCATGCGCATCGCTTCTTCCAAGACTGGACCACGAATATCGTAAGCGACATGTTCGAGTTTGCTTGATTTATTATATTCCTTCATATTCTGCCTCGATTCACGAAATTATCTCTATTATACCACTAGTTCAAATAGAGTACAAACCGAGGACTTTAAAAATTCTGCAAAAATATAGCAGAAAAGCGAGACTTTACCTTTACATTCTAGCTCAAAAGAGATAAAATATAAGTGTATAAAGAATAGGATTCCCTTCTATTCTATCCATGTTTTCAAGCTATAAGGAGGTAGGATTATGTCTCAAAAATACGAAAACATTATGGTCGCTGTCGACGGTTCTCATGAAGCAGAATTAGCCTTTGAAAAAGGGGTTAACGTTTCTCTTCGCAACGGCTCTAAATTGACTATTGCCCACGTCATCGATACTCGTGCCCTTCAAAGCGTCTCAACTTTTGATGCTGAGGTCTACGAAGAATTGCAAGAAGAAGCTAACGAATTGCTCAAGGGCTACAAGGAACGTGCTGAAAAAGTCGGCGTTCAAAATGTTGTGACTGTTGTAGAAATGGGAAATCCAAAAGTCCTCTTAGCCAATGATATCCCAAGTAAGGAAGGGGTTGACCTTATTATGGTCGGGGCTACCGGACTCAATGCCTTCGAACGGTTAATGGTCGGATCCTCCTCAGAATATATCCTTCGCCACGCCAAAGTAGACTTACTAGTGGTACGTGATAAGGATAAAACCATGTAAGAAAGAAAAAGTTTGGAACAAAGGTTCCAAACTTTTTTAGTTGTCTTTTTTTGCTTCTTTTTGTTTTGCATGTTTTTCGTAGGCCTTGAGCTGGCGATCGAGTTCTTTTTTGATAGCTGGTTCCGGGGCGTATTTTTCTTCCCAATCATCTGGCTTCAGAATTTTGTGGGTTACTGGATCAAAGTGCGCCTTTCCATCTGGGAAAATCTTGCCCATATTGGCCCGGTGAACAATCTCAAAGACCTCTTCAGGATCAACTCCCATTAGTACAAAGCTACCATAAGTCAGATAGAGGGTATCAATTAAGGCATCAACCTGCCCTACCATGGAGATCTCAGCTGGATGCTTGCTCCGAACCTTATCTGCAGCCTTATCCAAGGCTTCGTGAAGAGCTGCTACCGAGCGGTCAAATTCTTCCTCACTTGTGCTAGCTGCTCGGACAAATTCAACCAACTCCTCTTGCTTGAACATGGTTCGATAAAGGGCGTCTTGAGGCTGCCAAACAACTGGTTTCTCCTGGGTTTCCCCATCCATCACACCATGGAAGGTTTTGACCTTATTGAAGTGATCATCCTTAGAAAGAAAGAGTTCTTTCTCTGAGAGAATACCAAAGTGTTGCAGGGCCTTTTGAATGCCATCCTTGCCATTACTGGTCGTGGTATGCTTGGCAATTGCCTTGACACTGGTCGTCCCATTTCCCATCGCAATAGACAAGCCAACACCTGACAGCATCTCTAAGTCATTATCAGAATCTCCAAAAGCCATCACTTCATCGATGTCAAAGCCAAATTCCTGACCAACGATGCGGATCCCTTCTAACTTGGAAATGCCTGGGTTGAGGACATCTGCTGCAAATGGACTAGACCGTGTGAATTTCAGATCCGGAAACTCTTTTTCAATTTTTGCAGTCTCTTCTGGACTCGATAAGATCAACACTTGGTAGATCGGTTCTTGCGCTAGTGCATAGAGGGTGTCCTGATCTTGTGGGACGACCTTGCTGACCACTTTGTTAAATCCTCGACTGACTGTACGGGCCATTTTACGGGGCACAAAGCGACTGGACCAGGTTGAAATAGGACTCATCCCAAAACTCATGATCCGAGAACCAAATACCCCATCCTTGGTACCGAGAGCAATTTCCTTACGGTGTTCTCGAGCATAGTCAATTAGTTGGTGCAGACTCTTTTTATCGATTGGACTGGTAAATAGCACGCGGTCCTTGGTCAAAATATACTGACCATTATAGGTCACGGCAAAATCAAAGCCATAGCGTTCCATAAACGGTTTGACAAAGGCCGGTCCCCGCCCTGTCGCAAGGCCTACATAGATCCCTTCTTCCTTTAAAGACTGAATAGCTTTTTCTGTTGATTTGAGGACCGCTCGACTATCATTCACCAAGGTTCCATCGATATCAAAAAAGACTGCTTTTATTTCCATGTCTACTGTTTCTTTCTTTTTATGATAAAATAAATTATATCACATATTCCAAGGAGCTTCACATGTTTAAGAAAATTTTAGCACTACATACCGGAGGGACCATTTCGATGGCGGCAGATGACTCTGGGGCAGTGATTACCAATGAAGTCAATCCCATGACCCAAGTTACTTCACCAATTGAAGGGATTGCAGTCACCTCAGAGGACTTCTTCAACCTTCCCAGCCCTCAAATGACTCCTCGTCACATGTTAGCCCTGTATCAAAAAATCAAAGAGGAAGCTCACAACTATGATGGCATCGTTATTACCCACGGAACAGATACGCTGGAAGAAACGGCTTATTTCTTGGATACCATGGAGTTACCAGAGATCGCTGTGGTCATTACAGGAGCTATGCGAAGCTCCAATGAGCTAGGAAGCGATGGCGTCTATAATTTTCTGACAGCCCTTCGAGTGGCTGCCGATCCAAAAGCACGTGATAAAGGGGTCTTAGTCGTCATGAACGATGAAATTCATGCGGCTAAGTACGTCACCAAAACCCACACCACCAATGTCAGCACCTTCCAGACACCAACCCACGGACCACTAGGTTTGGTCATGAAAAAGGAAATCCTCTTCTTTAAAACAGCCGAGCCAAGGGTGCGCTTTGATCTCGATACCATCGATGGTTTCGTTCCGATCATTGCTACCTATGCAGGGATGAAAACCGATCTGCTGGATATGCTGGATCTTTCAAAGCTCGACGGCCTCATTATCCAAGCCTTTGGAGCAGGAAACATCCCTAAAGAAACGGCACATAAACTCCAAGAATTCATGGATGCAGGCCTTCCAATCGCTTTAGTATCCCGTTGCTTCAATGGAATAGCTGAACCCGTCTACGCATATGAAGGAGGAGGCGTCCAACTCCATCAAGCAGGTGTCTTTTTCATCAAAGAATTAAATGCCCCCAAAGCGCGCATCAAACTCCTCATCGCCCTCAATGCCGGCCTAAAAGGACAAGAACTCAAAGACTATATCGAAGGGTAAAATAAGATACAAAGGGCGTAGCGGATACAGTCAAAATAGGGAATACGACGAAGAATCCAAAAGATTCTAGGAGGATTCATCTTTTTGACACAATCCGCAGCCCGTGTTCAATTAATAAGATACAAAGGGCGTAAAATGCCATCTTAAAGGGAGTAGAGTGGAATCCAAAGAATTTCCACTCTACTCCCTTTTTATATTTTAGTCTAAATGTTCTTTCTTTTCTAAGTAAAGCGAGAGCAAATGCCAATCGGGGTGTTCACGCCAATTTGGCGTGGCTACAATCTGGCTGGCGACTTTCCGCGCTTCTTCCAGAATGGGATAATCTTCTACCAAATCAGCCACTTGAAATTCTGGAATCCCAGATTGACGGGTTCCAAAGATTTCACCTGAACCCCGCATTTTCAAATCTTCTTCCGCTAGAACAAACCCATTGGTCGTCTCTGTCATGATTTTCATGCGCTGCTTGCCACTATCTGTCTTAGGATTGGCTACTAGAATAGCATAGGATTGCTTGCTTCCCCGACCAACCCGGCCTCGAAGCTGGTGAAGTTGGCTAAGACCAAACCGATCTGCATCCATAATGACCATAACGGTCGCATTGGGCACGTTGACTCCTACTTCAATAACGGTCGTAGACACCAAAACATCGACTTGGTGCTCTTTAAAGGACTGCATGATAGCATCTTTTTCTTCACTTTTCATCTTCCCATGAAGAAGAGAAACGCGTGCTCGCTGTCCAAAGAAGGTCTCTAGCTCTTCTTTGAGGGCAAGGGCGTTTTTCAAATCTAGCGCCTCTGACTCCTCAATCAAGGGAGAAATAAAGTAGGCTTGAGAACCTTTGCCAAGTTCTTTGACTAACCAGTCGAGGACCACTTCTAACTGCTCATGCTTGACCCAACGTGTGATGATTTCCTTGCGTCCCGCAGGCATCTGATCAATGATGGACACATCCATATCTCCAAAGGCTGTAATAGCCAAGGTCCGGGGAATAGGGGTAGCCGTCATCATCAGGACGTCTGGATTTTGTCCCTTTTCTCGAAGGATACGGCGCTGGGAAACCCCAAAACGGTGCTGTTCATCAATAATGACCAAGCCTAGATCTTGGTAGTGAACTCCCTCTTGAATCAAGGCATGTGTCCCCACAATCAGTTGAGCAGTTCCTGAGGCGATCTCTTCTAAGACTTCTCGTTTCTCAGTCGCCTTTAATCCTCCTGTTAGAAGGGCAATTGGCAAATCTGGAAAAAGATTTTGCAAGCTTTCCTTGTGTTGCTCTGCCAAAATCTCCGTTGGAACCATCAAGGCAGCTTGCTTCCTAGCGCTTAAGGCTGCATACATGGCAAGACCGGCCACGACTGTCTTCCCGCTTCCCACATCCCCTTGTAAGAGGCGGTTCATATGATAAGGAGAGGCCATATCTGTCAAGATTTCATTCAAGCTGTTTTCTTGAGCTTGCGTTAGCTCAAAAGGAAGCTGTTTTTTTCGTTCTGCTAATTTTTCTGGATCCCAGCCCAAGGAAATCCCTTGGCTGGCATCGTGATTTTCTTCTTTTAGCACTTGGAGTTGCAGCTGGAAAAAGAGGAGCTCTTCAAATTTTACCCGGCGAAGGGCTTGCTTGTACTCTGCTAGATCCTTAGGGAAATGCATAGCTTGCACTGCTTGGGAACGAGACATGAGTTGATAACGCTCTCGTAAGATGTGGGGTACATTCTCTTCTAAAAGCTGGTCCAAGCCCTGGTCGAATGCTATTTTGATCAATTTCACCAGGCTGTTTTGGCTCACTCCTTGTGTCACTCGATAGACTGGCTGCAAATCATCTTCCACTTGAGCTAGGAGCTTCATCCCTGTCAAACTCCCCTTGGCCTTGTCCCATTTTCCAAAGATCGCCACTGTCTGCTGGACCTCGATTTTGTCTGCTAGATAGGGTTGGTTGAAAAAATTAACCGCAATGACTTGGTCTCCCTGTTTGATCGAAAAACGTAAGCGATTTCGTTTGTAGCCATAATATTGGACGTTGGCTGGTGTTGCTACCACCCCAGAGATGACGGCTTTTTCCCCATCTTCCAACTCTAAAACATTGCGCGTTTTGAAGTCTTCATAGCGAAAAGGGAAATACAAGAGCAGATCTTCTAAGGTTTCAATCCCTAACTTTTTAAATTTTTCCGCCGATTTTGGACCGACTCCAGGAAGTACGGATAAGGGTTGGTGTAGATTCATTTTTCCTCCTTTCTTTTATAAAAAAGCAGGCCCATCCGGGAAAATCCCACCTGCTTCTTCTTATTCTTCACCTGTATAGTCACGAGGAATCCGATCACTCAAGAGACAGACCACTTCATAATTAATGGTCCCACGGTAATCTGCAACCTCTGTTGCCGTAATTTCTTTTTCTCCATCTCGGCCAATTAGGGTAACCTTGGTCCCCAGAGGCAATTCTTCTGGAAGGCGAACAGTAATCTGGTCCATCGAAACGCGACCAACAATGGGACAATAGTCCCCCTTAATCAGCACATGAAAGTTTTGCATCTCTCGGATCCAGCCATCCGCATAGCCGATAGGAATCGTTCCGATCCATTGGGGTTCTTCCGTCGTATAGGTTGCCCCGTAACCAATATCTTGACCAGCTTCTAACTGTTTCACATGAACTAATTCGCTCACCAAACTCAAAGCTGGCTTAATTTCATATGGCAAGGCTAACACAGATCCGCTCGGATTCAAGCCATACATGACATCTCCCAAGCGTACAGCTGTGAAAATCGTATCCGCATGCCACAAAGAAGTGGCTGAATTACTCGCATGGACAATAGGAGGAAGGATTTCAAGAGCAGCCAATACTTCTTTGAAAAACTGGTATTGCGCTTGAAATTTTCGATCATCTGCCTCATCTGCTGTTGCAAAATGAGTAAAGATCCCTTCAATTTCAGCTCCAGCTGCTAAGAGGAGGCGTTCAGCCTCTTTGATCTCTTCGATCCTTCGGAATCCAATCCGCCCCATTCCTGAATCCACCTTGATATGGACCTTCAATCCTGAAAGATCTGCTTCTTGTCCAAGCAATTGATCCAACCAAGCAAGACTCGCCACCGTTAAGCGGATGTCATGCTCTTTGGCTAGATTCACTGTTTCACTTGGCACAACTCCCAAAATCAAAATAGGGTGTTGCAAGCCTTCTTCACGGATTTCGAGGGCTTCATCCATATTGGAAACACAAAAACCATCTACCTGAGGCGCCAATTTTTTGGTCACCGCAACGACCCCATGACCATAGGCGTTGGCCTTGACGACTGCATATTTCAAGGCTTGACTCGGAATATGGTCACTGACTTGTTGCACATTAAAGGCAATGGCATCCAAATCGACTCTAGCAACAGTTGGTCTATGTTTACTTGCTTTCATTTTCTTCCTCCAAAATGACACTGGTCGACACTAGGTCTCCCTTATGACTGATCGAAATCCATACCTTCCCAGAAAAAGGAGACTTGGAAAAATAGGGAGCTCCGTGGGCATCATTTAAAATTTCTAACTCTTGAAAACCAACTGGTCCAATCCCTGTTCCCATTGCCTTTGAAAAGGCTTCTTTGGCGGACCATCGGCCCGTTAAATATTCCATTTTCCGTTTTCCAGACAATTCCTCAAAGCGCTCTCGCTCAGCCCCGGTTAAGACTTTTTCAGCGAATCGAGTATTCTTCTGATAGGCTTTTTCAATCGCAGCGATCGATTCGATATCGATGCCATGTCCTTTGATCATCTTGTTTTATCCTTATTTATCGTTTCAGTATCGTTTTACTGACAAAAGAGAAGGGGCTAAAGAATCACTCCTTCCGCCCCTGCCTTTTACTTATTCATCGTTGCAATTTCTTTGACCAAGGCCTGTGTTTTTTCCCAACCTAGGCAAGGGTCTGTGATGGATTGACCATAAACCACTGGTTCATTTTGACGGCCATCTTCTAGATAGGATTCAATCATGAAACCACGAACTAAAGTTGCCAAATCCTTGTTCCAAGCACGGTTCATCATGGTTTCTCTCACGATGCGTACTTGCTCTTCGAATTGTTTGCCAGAGTTATCATGGTTGGTATCCACCAGGATGAAGGGATGTTGCAAGCCCATTTCGCTATAGCGTTTTGCTGCCGCTAGCAAATCTTCATAATGGTAGTTTGGAATATTCTTACCACTTGCATCCAAGCCTCCACGAAGGATCGCATGAGCTAAAGGATTTCCTGATGTTTCCACTGCTTGGGCATTGAACAAAAAGTTTTGGGGATGTTGGGCTGCATAAATCGCATTAAACATGACAGAAAGATTTCCAGAGGTTGGATTCTTCATGCCTGTCGGAGCAGAGATCCCACTAGATACAAAGCGGTGCTCCTGGTCTTCAACCGAACGCGCTCCAATGGCATGATAAGAAATCAAATCCTCAACATACGGAAGACTTGCTGGATAAAGCAACTCATCCGCAGTTGTCAAACCAGTTTCTGTAATCACACGGTAGTGGAGATGCCGGACCGCTTTCAAACCATCCACAAAGCTTGGTGCTGCATGTGTATCTGGTTGGTGCATCAAGCCTTTATAGCCATCCCCGTTGGTCCGAGGCTTAGCCGTATAGACCCGCATCACAATGAAAATCTGATCTTTCACTTGCTCTTGCAAGTCTGCCAAACGACGGGCATAGTCCATCACAGCTTCTTCATTATCAGAAGAGCAAGGCCCGATCACAAGAAGGATCCGTTGGTCTTCTCCTTTGATAATAGCTTCCAATTCTCGATCACGCGCTTCTTTGCGCTCCAAGGCTGGACCTTCCAAGCGGTAAAGCGAAGTGATCTCTTGCTCATCAATCTTATTGCTCTTCGTAATGAATACCATACGGCCTCCTTATGCTAGCTAGACCCATCCTCTTTCTATTTCAGAGGACCTCTTAAAATTTACGTCCGTGACAGTTTTTGAATTTCTTACCTGAACCACAAGGACACAAATCGTTGCGTTTCACTTGTGACAAGTCAATATCTGCTGGAATATCTTGTTGTTGCGCTGCAATGTTGCGAGTCGCAGTTGTTGAAATGCTGTGTTCCGTACGTGGACGTTCTTGTTCGTGAATTTGGGCTTTCATCATGAGACGAGTCACATCAAATTCAATCGATCCAATCATATCGTTAAACATACGGAAACTTTCTGATTGGTATTCTACCACTGGGTTATTTTGCGCATACCCACGAAGTCCGACCGCATTTCGCAATTGATCCAAAGCATCGATATGGTCCGTCCACTTGCTGTCCACCACACGAAGGATCAAGACTTTTTGGAATTCTTGCACAGACTCTTCGTCACGCAATTTCGCTACTTGGCTAGCATAGATTTCTTCTGCACGTGCATACAAGTAATCGATAACTTCCTTGTCAGATTTTCCTTCAATATCGCTTGCAGAAATCGTATCTTCCGGAACCAAATTGTATTTGGCAAAGTTCAGAATCGCTTCAACGCGTTCTTCCTTGCTTGAGTGGCTGGCCCCTTCAACAATCCGTTTGATGGTCCGTTTGATCATGGCCTTGATTTCAGGTGCCAAGTCACGGTTAGCTGTGATAACATCATAGCGTTCAGCGTAGATAATTTCCCGTTGTTCCCGCATCACGTCATCGTATTGAAGGACTTGTTTACGGGTATCGTAGTTGTTTCCTTCAACCCGTTTTTGTGCACCCTCTACTTGACGTGTGAACATATTTGAACGGATCACCGATTCTTCTTCGCTCAACTTGAAGCGATCAAGCACTGCTTTGATCCGTTCAGAACCGAAACGGCGCATCAATTCATCTTCAAGAGACAAGTAGAATTGAGATTCACCTGGATCCCCTTGACGTCCTGAACGTCCACGAAGCTGGTTATCGATCCGACGACTTTCGTGACGTTCTGTCCCGATGACACAAAGTCCACCGAGTTCGCGAACACCTTCACCAAGCTTGATATCGGTACCACGTCCGGCCATGTTGGTCGCGATGGTAACAGCACCACGTTGACCAGCGTTCATGATGATTTGCGCTTCTTTGTAGTGGTTTTTCGCATTCAAAACTTCGTGAGGGACACCTGCTTGAACCAACAATTGAGAAAGGTAATCACTGGTTTCAACGGCAACGGTACCTACTAGGACTGGTTGACCTTTTTCATGACGAGACTTGACATCTTCCACAACAGCCTTGAATTTTGATTTCAAGCTTGGGTAGAGAAGGTCTGGATGGTCAATACGAGCAATCGGACGGTTGGTTGGAATTGGAATCACGCGAATGTTATAAATTTCACGGAATTCTTCTTCTTCAGTTTTCCCTGTCCCTGTCATCCCTGACAACTTCTTGTACATACGGAAGAGGTTTTGGTAAGTAATCGATGCAGATGTTTTGGTTTCTTCTTGAACTGGAACACCTTCTTTGGCTTCGATCGCTTGGTGAAGACCATCAGAATAACGACGACCTTCCATGGTCCGACCAGTAAATTGGTCAACGATCAAGATTTCTTGATCTTCGCTGACCACATAGTCGATATCCAAAATCATGATGTAGTTGGCACGAAGGGCGTTGTCGATAAAGTGAGTCAAAGCTACGTTTTCAATATCGTACAAGTTTTCAAGATTAAAGTAGCTTTCTGCTTTATCGATTCCTGAATCAGACAAACCGATGGTTTTAGATGGGACATCGATAATGTAATCGTCCTCTGTCAAGGTCTTCACATAAGCATCCGCCATGTGATAGAGCTGGCTCGTATCAGAAGCTGTCTGACCAGAAACGATCAACGGAGTACGCGCTTCGTCAATCAAGATGGAGTCTACCTCATCGACCAAGGCATAGTTCAATGGACGTTGAACCATGTTTTCTGCACGCACAACCATGTTGTCACGCAAGTAGTCAAAACCAATCTCTGAATTGGTTGAGTAAGTGATATCACAGAGGTAAGCTTCTTTTTTCTCAGCTGGAGATTTTGCTGCAAGGTTGATCCCTACTGAAAGGCCAAGCCATGAGTATAGTTCTCCCATCTCTGTTGCATCCCGCTCTGTCAAGTATTCATTGACGGTGACAACGTGCACCCCTTTGCCAGACAAGGCATTCAAGTATACCGGCATGGTTGCTGTCAGGGTTTTTCCTTCCCCTGTACGCATCTCTGGTACGTCACCATGGTGAAGGACGATTCCCCCCATGACCTGAACCTTGTATGGGAACAAACCAAGAACCCGTTTTGCAGCTTCACGAACAACTGCAAAAGCCTCGTACAAGAGATCATCCAAAGACTCACCATCTTGGTAGCGTTGCTTAAACTCAACTGTTTTCGCTTTTAATTCGTCATCCGTCAAAGCTGCCATTTGGTCTTCATAAGAAAAGACCTTGTCAGCCATTTTTTCAAGGCGTTTGATTTCGCCTCGATCATTTTCAATAATTGTTTTTAATAAATTTGCCATTTTTTTCCTTACTTTGAATTTTTCAAAATCTAAAATGTTCTTTTTATTCTAGCATTTTTTAAACATTTTTTCAAGATCAAGGCTGTATCTTACAAGACTTTCGAGTGGTTTTTTTCGTGTAAGAAAATCCAAAAAGATGCCTGCTCAAGCAGACATCTTTTCTATATACGGTGTTTATTCAGACAAATGGTAAGAATAGCTTGCCACAACCACTTCTTCATGCCAACGAAGTGCATACTTCAATTTCAAACTCATTTGGTTGTGGAGAATATTTTGCCAATGTTTTTTAGGGATAAATTGAGGGACTAAGACTGTAACGGTGTTGCCTTTTTCCTTGGCCTCCTCAGCTACTTTTGAGACAAATTCAACCGTTGGCTGGATAATATCCCGGTAACTGGTCATGACATTTTCAAAGCGAATATGAGGGAAATAACGCTTAAATTCTTCTGCTACCTCAGCGTCTTTAACCTTGGTTTCTTCCGTTGAGACATGCATCGCTATAACATCGTTTCCTAGGCTATTTGCATAACTCATAGCTCCCACACTTACCTGAGTGACATTCCCAACAAGGACAATCACGGTATTGCCCGCATAACTTGTCTTTTCAATCTTACCTCCCAAGCGCAATTGGGCTGCAACTTTATCATAGTGATTACGGATACTCAAGAACATCCAAAGCAAGAGACCAATAATAGGGAAGAAGGGCCAGATCTCACGCAAACGGAATAATAAGAGGATCAAGACAATCCCATAACAGATGGCTGCCCCCAGGATATTGGCAAGCGAATACTTAAGAAATCCTTTTTGATATTGGCGTTTCCAGTGGATCACCATCCCTGTTTGAGAAAGGGCAAAAGGAATGAAGACCCCGATGGTATAAAGCGGAATCAAGCTTTCTGTTTGCCCATCAAAGATCAAGAGCAAAACGATGGCACCAATCGCCAAGGTCAAAATCCCATTAGAATAGCCCAGACGATCCCCTTTTTCCATATACATGTGTGGCATGTATTTATTTTTAGCCATGTTAAAGGCCAACATTGGAAAGGCTGAGAAACCGGTATTAGCCGCAACTGCCAAGATCAAGGCTGTTGATAATTGGAAGACGTAAAAGAAGGCTTGTCCGACTGGGGAATTCCCTAAGATGGCTTGGGCCATTTGGGCTAGAGTTGTTACCCCTTTTGCCGGAACGACACCCACCCAGTAATTGAGGAAGGTAATCCCTGCAAACATGATCCCCAAAATCAAAGCCATGATGGTCAAGGTAGAGGCTGCATTCTTTGCTTTTGGTTTCTTAAAGAAAGGAACCGAATTGGAGATGGCTTCAACCCCTGTTAGTGAAGCCGATCCACTCGTAAAGGCCCGCAATAAGAGAATGACACTAACCCCTGAAATGGTTTGACCCACATGAGCAGTTGCGTTATAGGCCAAGTGACCCGTCAAGATTTGGATCACACCATAGCCGATCAAGGCAATGGTACTGACAATGAACAGATAGACCGGAATCATCAACGATGTCGCTGATTCGCGTAGCCCCCGAAGGTTCATCAGCATCAAAATCAAGACCAACAAAATGGAAATGTGAAGATTATAAGGATGAAGAGATGGAATCGCTGACGTGATGGCATCTGCACCGGAAGAAACAGATACTGCTACCGTCAGCATGTAGTCGACTAAGAGACTACCACCAGCGATCAAACCCGCTTTGGGAGACAAGTTCTCCGTAGTCACCATGTAGGCCCCTCCCCCTTGAGGGTAGGCATGAATGACCTGGCGATAAGAAATCGTTAAACTGGCTAGGAGAACCAGGACCACAATCCCAATCGGAATAGACCACCAAATGGCTCCCGCTGAAACGGTCATCAAGACCAGGATAACTTGCTCTGGACCGTAGGCGATAGAAGAAAGCGCGTCACTAGAGAGCATGGCCAAAGCCTGCATTTTCCCTAGCAATCCGCCTTCACCTTCTGCACCAGATTTCAACGGACGGCCAATAAACCATTTTTTCAATGTTGAAAACATAAAAAACTCCTTGAAAAAAGATCATGAGGCCGGGGATTCCCTGCCTCTTTTCATAAAACAGGGGTTATTCTACTCTTTTTTTTCAAGACTGTCAACCAAAATTGTAAAATTTTCATAAAGTTTTCATTGTGTTCATCCATTCAAGCTCTCTTAGATCGGTCCGCTTCTTTTCAAATTGATCCAAGCAAAAAAAGAGGCTGGGACAAAAATCCTAGCCTCTCAATTATTTTTGGATTG
>NZ_JVSR01000086.1:0-8796 GCF_001069785.1 Streptococcus parasanguinis | reverse complement strand
GAAATCGAATTCTAACGAATTACCGATTTCTGTCCCACTCTCTTTTTTTCGAAAGACCTTCCGTAATTTGGCTAAAAATAGTAGAATAGAAGAAGTGAATCATCGAGAAAATGGGAGTTGTTATGAATTGGTTTCAATCGCAATCCGTGGTCTTACAGGCCTTTCTCGCAGGATTGTTTACATGGGGCTGTACCATTGTCGGGTCAGCCATCGTTTTTTTCTTTAAGCATATCAGTCGTAAGTTACTGGACATCATGATGGGCTTTGCGGCAGGGGTCATGATTGCGGCGTCACTTTGGTCCCTCTTGCAACCGTCGATTTAGTATGTGGAAAACTCTCCTATGGGAGCTTGGCTTGGTTGCCAGCGGCTATCGGTTTTTTAGCTGGAGGTTTTTTCCTCCGTTTGATCGACGCCATCGTCCCTCTCCTTCATATGACGAAGGAGATTGATGAGGCTGAGAGTATCCATACGCCGCGGGAGAAGAAGTTGTCTAAAACAATCCTCCTTTTTCTCGCCATTACCATCCACAATTTCCCAGAAGGCTTAGCGGTTGGGGTGGCCTTTGGAGCTCTGGCTAGCAATCCAAGTCCAGAAGCCTTTATCGGGGCGGTTGGCCTGGCCATTGGGATTGGCTTGCAAAATATCCCAGAAGGGGCTGCTCTTTCAATCCCAATCCGGACGGATGGAAAATCCCGTCTCAATGCCTTTTATTGGGGATCTATGTCAGCCATCGTCGAGCCCATCGGAGCCCTTCTAGGAGCAGTGGCCGTCTTATCCATGACGGCTATCTTGCCTTATGCTCTCTCTTTTGCGGCAGGCGCTATGATCTTCGTGGTGGTTGAAGAGTTGATCCCAGATTCCCAGACTAACGGCAACACAGATGTTGCGACCCTGGGTCTCATGGTTGGCTTTGTCATTATGATGATCCTAGACGTCGCTTTGGGATAAGGAACTGAAAAGGAGAGCATCAGGACAAGCTCTCTTTTTGATTGCTGTTATTGTCTTTGAGAAAAAAGATAGTCAGATACAGCTCAAAGGGTTCTTCATTAGTCAGGAGTATTATCTTATGGTAAAAATCAAGTTTATAAAGAAAAGCAAAAGGATGATGAGTGTCATCGCTTTGGCTCTCCTTATGGTAGTTGGGATCTTTTTGTTTCATATGAACAAAAAAATGGAAGAGAAGCGACGCAATAGAGAGTATGAAGTCAGCTTTGTAAAGACCTTGAAGCATTCTTACAAGGGAATTGAGGAAATTGAGATTAAAAACCCATCCTATAGCTCCATTACTTCAGACGCATGGGGAGCTGATGTCAAAATTACATTTGTTGATGGGACTACAAAGCAACACGAATTAGCCTATGATAAAGATGTTCATAAAATGAAGATAGGGGTCTATCATAATGAAGATGAGGAATTTCAGAGCTTTATGGATTCTAGGAAAGGCACGACCAAATCTGAAGTAAAGGTAAGGTTTTCAGACGGCTCAGTCAAGGAGCAGTAATCTATTTGAATCATGAGTAAGACCAATGCTAACAATTCTACAACACTCATCTCCTGTCATCACCTTGTAACACAAATGCAAGGTGACTTTTTTATATAAACATGATAAAATAAGGGTAATGACTACGTAGAAAGGCCTAACATTATGAAAGGTATTATTTTAGCAGGGGGCTCAGGAACTCGTTTGTATCCATTGACACGTGCGGCTTCTAAACAATTGATGCCCATTTATGACAAACCAATGATCTACTATCCGCTGTCAACGCTTATGTTGGCTGGGATCAAAGATATCCTGATCATCTCGACGCCTCAAGACCTACCTCGTTTTGAAGAGCTTCTTGGAGATGGTTCTGAACTTGGTATTTCCCTCTCTTATGCAGAGCAGCCAAGTCCAGATGGCTTGGCGCAAGCCTTCATCATAGGAGAAGACTTTATCGGTGACGATCATGTTGCCCTCATCCTTGGGGACAATATCTTCCACGGAAACGGCTTAACCAAGATGTTGCAACGGGCAGAAGCGAAGGAAAAAGGAGCGACTGTCTTTGGTTACCAAGTCAAAGATCCGGAACGCTTTGGTGTGGTAGAGTTTGACGCGGATATGAATGCCATCTCTATCGAAGAAAAACCAGAACATCCAAAATCCAACTTTGCAGTGACTGGACTTTACTTCTATGACAATGATGTGGTAGAGATTGCCAAAAACATCAAACCAAGTCCTCGTGGCGAGCTTGAAATCACAGATGTCAACAAGGCTTATTTGGAGCGTGGAGATCTCTCTGTTGAGCTCATGGGCCGTGGTTTTGCCTGGTTGGATACAGGAACTCACGAAAGTCTCTTGCAAGCATCTCAATATATCGAAACTGTTCAACGCTTGCAAAATGTCCAAGTGGCTAACCTTGAGGAAATTGCCTATCGCATGGGTTATATCACCAAAGAACAAGTCCATGAATTAGCGCAATCACTGAAGAAAAACGAATACGGACAATATTTGCTCCGTTTGATTGGAGAAGCTTAATGACGGAACAATTTTTTGATAAAGAATTAGCAGCACGCAAAATTGAAGCCATCCCAGGCTTGATGGAGTTTGATATTCCTGTGCGTGGGGACAACCGTGGTTGGTTTAAAGAAAACTTCCAAAAAGAAAAAATGCTTCCTCTTGGCTTCCCTGAAAGCTTCTTTGCGGAAGGCAAGTTGCAAAACAATATTTCATTCTCTCGTAAAAATGTTTTGCGTGGCTTGCATGCAGAGCCTTGGGACAAGTACATCTCTGTAGCAGATGAAGGCAAGGTTCTTGGAACTTGGGTAGACCTTCGTGAAGGCGATAGCTTTGGGAACACCTACCAAACTGTGATCGATGCTTCAAAAGGCATCTTCGTCCCTCGTGGTGTAGCCAATGGGTTCCAAGTTTTGACAGATAAAGTTGCTTATACATACTTAGTCAATGATTACTGGGCATTGGAACTCAAACCAAAATATGCTTTTGTCAACTACGCAGACCCAAGCCTAGACATCCAATGGGAAAACTTGGCAGAAGCAGAAGTCTCAGAAGCAGACAAGAACCACCCACTGCTCAAAGACGTCAAACCCCTAAAAGCAGAAGATTTGTAAGAATAGCTCTTTAAACAATCAAAGAAAGCATTCTATAGTTTTTAGCTTTGCTATAAACGAGCGAAGCGAGTTATATACTTAGCTTTCCGCCGTGAGAAAAGCACCTGAACTATTTTTGTTTCAGGTGCTCGGAAGTTTTGAGACATTAGGCTCAAAACTAATTGAACACGGGCTACGGATTGTGTCAAAAAGATAAGTTTTCCTAGAATCGAAAAATTCTGCGTCAAACTTCCTATTTTGACTTTATCCGCAAACGCCCTTTGTATCTTAATTTAGTCATGGAACTTCCTGGATTGCTGAAATCATCCACTGGATAATTTCACCTAACTTCCGTACTCACCTAAGGAAAGCTAAAAAAAGATTGATTTAAGGAACAATCAAAACTAAAAATTATTTGGAGAAAAAATGTCAGAATATAAACATATCATCGTAACTGGTGGAGCTGGTTTCATCGGTTCAAACTTCGTACACTATGTCTACAACAACCATCCAGACGTACATGTGACTGTCCTTGACAAACTCACTTACGCTGGTAACCGTGCCAACATTGAAGAAATCCTTGGAGATCGTGTCGAGTTGGTTGTGGGGGACATCGCTGATGCTGAATTAGTTGACAAATTGGCTGCCAAGGCTGATGCTATTGTTCACTATGCGGCTGAAAGCCACAATGACAACTCCCTCAAAGACCCATCTCCATTTATCTACACAAACTTTGTTGGAACTTATACACTATTGGAAGCGGCTCGTAAGTACGACATTCGTTTCCACCACGTGTCAACAGACGAAGTGTATGGAGACCTTCCATTGCGCGAAGATCTTCCTGGACATGGGGAAGGTCCTGGTGAAAAATTCACTGCTGAAACCAAATACAACCCTTCATCACCGTACTCATCAACTAAGGCTGCTTCAGACTTAATCGTGAAGGCTTGGGTTCGTTCATTTGGTGTTAAGGCAACCATTTCAAACTGTTCAAACAACTATGGACCATATCAACACATCGAGAAGTTCATCCCACGTCAAATCACCAATATCTTGTCTGGGATCAAACCAAAACTTTATGGTGAAGGGAAGAACGTCCGTGACTGGATCCACACCAACGACCACTCAACTGGTGTTTGGGCTATCCTCACCAAAGGCCGTATCGGTGAAACTTACTTGATCGGTGCCGATGGTGAAAAGAACAACAAGGAAGTGCTTGAGCTCATCCTTGAAAAAATGGGTCAACCAAAAGACGCCTACGACCGTGTAACAGACCGTGCTGGTCACGATTTGCGTTACGCTATCGATTCAACCAAATTGCGTGAAGAATTGGGTTGGGAACCACAATTCACAAACTTCGAAGCAGGTTTGGAAGATACCATCAAGTGGTACACAGACCACCAAGACTGGTGGAAGGCTGAAAAAGAAGCTGTAGAAGCCAACTACGCGAAAACACAAAAAGTTTTGAAATAATGAAGAAGGTCCAAGTGGAACATCGCTTGGACTTTTTCTTTTTTTCTGAAAAACAGTGATTGCCCTTTCATGTATGGTATAATAGGATCAGTTTGAAAACAATCATCGATTAGGAGGAATAGATGAATCAAAAAGATTGGGTTGACTATTTTGAAGCACTCCATAACCGGAAGCCGAGTCTGCAAGAGTTTCAAAATGCACGAGCGAATGGTGAGTTTGTAGTGGAACGAAAAGAGACCGTTCCTGAAGCACCAGTTCCATCAGCGGTAGCCTTACGAGAGAAAAGTGAGCAGGCTCAAATGCCGTAACAAGTGGAGTCAAGGCCTGAGACTCCAGCTATCAAACGCTTTAGTGTGAAATGGAATAAGCAGACAAAATGGGCTTTATCAGGTATGGGAATACTAGCTATCTTTGTACTGGCTTACTTCTTTTTCTTCCAACCGACTCCAAGTTTGGAAGGAATTTGGGTTGGGCCTGCTGATTCAACAGCAGTAGTTTATGAGTTAAATCAAGAAGAGCCACGATCGTATGGTAAGTATAAGATTGAGAAAGTTTATAAAGGAAATGAAGCAAAACAAGAGTTTCAGAAGGCTTTGAACCAGTTAAACTACTACAAGCTGAAAACCTTAGCAGATGTTGATAGAAAATTTGACCTCCACACAAGGGAAGTTATCATCATTAAAGACGAGCATGGGCTTGTTTATAATCTACTCCAAAGCAATGGGAGCAATGTGATTTTAGCCAATGACTTGATGGATTTGGTTACCTATAGTGATCATTCAGAGAGCTTTAAGAAGAATGCTATTTTTCACAAGACAGAAATTCCCAAAGTGCTAGTTGGGAAATGGAAAATTGAGCGTTCTTATGATGATGAAACCAATTATCTTGAATTAAATGCTCGTGGTATTCTTACTTATAGCGAATTTGATAGTAGCGAAGGAACGGCTTTTTATAGCCTAGAAGAGCTCCAAAAGATGCCTTCAACTAAGTTTGATCAAGAAAAGACAGCTGACAAAGTGAAAGAGGCCTATGAAGATCTTCAAGATGCGGTCGATTCTCAAGATTACCAGCTAACTAGTATGAAAGACGTGTACAAGCAACTAGGATCTGATTTTTATTATGTCCCTGTAAATGGAGGGAAGACAGTCCTTGTTTTCACAGAAGACTATCATTTAGTTGAAAAATTGGAAAAAGTGAAATAAATCAGAAGGGCCGAAAGGTCCTTTTCATTTATTTTCTGAAAATCACAAAATAAACCATGGATTTGTGGTATAATATGGTTAGTTTTTATAATGAATCAATAAGGGGGATATGATGAATCAAAAAGATTGGGTTGAATACTTTGAAGCGGTTAATGGTCGCAAGCCAAGTATGCAAGAATTTCAAGAAGCGCGTGAAAAAGGGGAGTTTGTCGTAGAGCGAAAAGAAGCACCAGCTCCATCAACTGAAGCGCAGGCTCCTTCTCAGGAAGCACCTGTTGCACCTAGTGCGCCTCTTTCACAAGAGCAGACGGGTTTTGTCCAACCACAACCATCTGCGAAAACCTTGCAACCTGTGCCAAGACCGAAAAAATTGACATTTTCTTTCAATAAACAAACAAAGATTGGGGTCGCAGTTGCGGGACTTGTCGCAGTGATTGCTCTTGCTTGGTTCTTTTTCTTTTCAGGTGGACCAAGTCTAGATGGGGTTTGGTTGAGAAATACGGATTCTAGTCCGGTTACTTATGAACTAAGTGGAAAGAAACAAAAAGTCAATGGTGGTGAGACCATCAAAAAGGTTCTCAAGGGGAATGAAGCGAAAAAAGAATTTAATACAGCACTTTCTTTGTTAAATGCAACAGACTTGCATTCACTTGCGGATGTCGATAAGAAATTTAACCTGAAGACGACAGAAATTGTTGTTATTAAGTCTGGTGGGAACACACGCTATAACTTGCTCCAAAAAGACGGAAGCAATATTATTTTAAGAAATGATTTATTCGACTTGAAAACTTATAAGTCATACAAAGGAAACTTTGAAGATAATTTGGTCTATCACAAGGTTGAAACACCAAAGGCCATGGTTGGAAAATGGAAGAATGTGACAGAAGGAGATAATACAACTGTTCAGATTTCAGATCATGGAATTATAAGTGATAAGTATTACGATAACAAGGCTTACGCATTCTATTCTCTAGCTGATCAAGAAAAGTATGATGGAGACACGACTTCTAAAGAAGAGATTGAACACACATTTGGCATAATTCAAGAAGCGGTGAAATCAGAAGGCTATCAAGTGAAGAGCGCTAAGGAAGTCTATATACAAGCTAATTCAAATTATTGTTTCGTACCTGTCAATGGTGGAAAAAATATACTCGTCTTACGTGGTGGTAATGAATTTGCCGCTAAATTAGAAAAAGTGAAGTAATGAAAGGACCGCAAGGTCCTTTTTGTTTCCAAACTTCTTACTGAAAAACTATTCATGTCTAGGCAAAAATATGGTAAAATGGATAAGATGTGTCTGAGATGTCTATTTCTTCTCAGACGACTACAGGTAATGGAGTAGAAAATGCAAAATAGACCTATTATTATTGGTGTTACTGGTGGTTCTGGTGGTGGAAAGACCAGTGTGTCTCGTGCCATTTTGGCTAATTTCCCGAATGAAAAGATTGCCATGATTGAGCATGATTCTTATTACAAGGACCAAAGTCATTTGACCTTTGAGGAGCGGATCAAGACCAACTATGACCATCCTTTTGCCTTTGATACGGACTTGATGATTGCGCAGATCAATGAACTCTTGGAGGGTCGTCCGGTGGATATCCCAACTTATGACTATGCTGAACATACGCGCAGCAGCAAGACCTATCGTCAGGAACCACAAGATGTCTTCATCGTGGAAGGAATCTTAGTCCTTGAAGACAAGCGCCTTCGGGACTTGATGGATATCAAGATTTTCGTTGATACCGATGATGATGTGCGGATCATTCGCCGTATCAAGCGGGACATGGAAGAGCGTGGACGGAGTCTCGATAGCGTCATTGAGCAATATCTTGGTGTGGTAAAACCGATGTACCACCAGTTCATCGAGCCAACCAAGCGCTATGCGGACGTGATCATTCCTGAGGGCGTAACCAATACGGTTGCGATTGACTTGATCACAACCAAGATTGAAAAAATCCTCAACGAAGCGCGTGAGGGAAAATAGAAAAAGAGAGAAGAAGGGCAACTGGTCACCAAGTGTCTACGGATATGAGGAGTGACGGAATGTCTCAGTAGTTGATGAGACTCTTCATTCGCTAAAAGACTCAGAAGAGTTCTCCATCAATGTTGCGGGGGAGGTACGAAAAACGTTATGTAACGTTCTGTACCACTCCCTCTTTTTCCTAAGGAGAATGGAAATGAAAAGGGAGTTTCATTCGCGGACCAAGGCGTTCGCTTGTTTATTGACCATGTGTGCTGGTTTTTCAGATGCTTATACCTTTATTTGTCGGGGTGGGACCTTGGCGGCAGGCCAGACGGGAAATGTGGTCTTTCTATCGGTTGGTTTGATCGGCCAGCAGATCTCAGATGTAGAAGTGAAGTTAGCCACGATGCTGGCCTTTATGCTGGGGATCTTTTTAATGACGGTCTTGCGTCGCTTGATTGATAATTCAGTCTGGCGCTTGAGTACCCTAGTGCCCTATATCCTCACAACTTTGGTGACAGGATTTTTACCAGCATCGGTAAAAAATGTCTTCATCGTGCCTTTTTTTGGCCTGAGTTTAGGAATCGTAGCGACCTCATTTGGAGAAGTAGGTAGCTATGCCTACAACCACTCTTTTATGACCGGAAATCTCAAGAAAACCATGGTGGCTTATGGAAATTTTGTCAGAGAAAAGGAGATGAAATTCCTCTGGGAAGCCATCTTTATGACCTGCTTGATCGGGAGTTTCGTCTGTGGGGCCATCTTTTCGACCTACTTGATCCAGTTTTATGGTTTAAAAACTATCTGGCTAGTGGCCATCATCTTGACCATCTTTTTAATCTACCGGGCCATTCAATATTTTGAAGTCTTTCGCTTCAATCGGCGACATGAATAGATAAAATAATTTTTAGAAGAATGAGTTAAATGATTCTGCAAAGAAATAAAACTGAGATTTCATTTTTAAAATGAATCAAGAATATATTGAAACTTTCCGCCGTGAGAAAAGTGCTAGAAACAAAATTGTTTCTAGCACTCGGAATTATTGAGACCTTAGGCTCAATAATTAGTCA
>NZ_JVSR01000085.1:0-61557 GCF_001069785.1 Streptococcus parasanguinis | reverse complement strand
GACGAAATCGAATTCTAACGAATTACCGATTTCTGTCCCACTCTCTTTTTAAACTTTTTATAGCTAAACTATCACTAATTATATATATTTTTAAAGTGGTCTTTAGAAATCGTTTTCAACATGCTATACTGGAGCTATAAAAAAGACCGAGATGTCTCAGTCTTTTTGGTTCTTAGTGATCGCGGTCACAGGAGATGAACTTGATCTTGTAGTAGTCACCGCGTTTATAGGTTTCCGTGTATTCAAGGATTTGGCCAGTCGCTTCTAGCTTGGTCGTCTTCACTTGTTTGACTGTTGGGAAATTTTCATCGATCTTCAATACTTTAGCAACCTTGCTTGGTGTAGGAAAGACGATTTCGTTGACTTCTTCGAAGTGCTCGTCATTCATATGAATGTGGTAGTCTTCTTTGAAGCGATCATAGATAGAGCTGTAGTATTCCAAATTTGGATAGTTTGGATTGATGTATTGTTCAGGAACATAGGTTTGGTGGAAGATATAGGTATCATCCCCTGTCTGGCGAGTCCGTTCGATCTTATAGTAGAATTGCGTTGGGTTGAGGCCTAGTTTGTCTAGGATGCTTAAGGTATTTCCACGTTTAATAGAGAGAACTTTGACTTTGGCCTTTTGGATGGGGAAGGTCTCAACATCTGAAAATTCAACCAGTTTGTGTTTTCGAGCACGAGAAACAAAGGTTCCTTTTCCTTGCTGACGGACAATGTAGCCATCAGCAGCGAGGTCGTTCAAAGCACGGACAACGGTGATAGAGCTGACATCATAAATTTTAATGAGTTCAGCTTCAGTATAAAATTTATCTCCATTTTCAAATTTTCCGGAGATAATTTGCTGCTTCAATTCATCTTTGATGTGTTGGTACTTTGGAATTGCCATAGTGCTACCTCTCTTTAGATTTCTCTTATTTAACCCTATTTTAACATATTTTTTATAAAAGTGTTGACATTTTTTAAATAATTTATTATATTAATAAATGAAAAGGGTTACATATAAGAAAGGGGGGCGTTTATGGGAGTTTTTGAGATTCGCGATGCTTTCTATTTAAAAGATCAACCCTTCAAGATTTTATCCGGAGCGATCCATTATTTCCGAATTGACCCAGCAGACTGGTATCATTCCTTGTATAATCTAAAGGCTTTAGGTTTTAACACGGTTGAGACCTATGTCCCTTGGAATGCGCATGAACCCCGCAAAGGACAGTTTGACTTTAGTGGTCGATTGGATTTAGAGCGTTTCATTCAAACAGCCCAGTCCCTAGGACTTTACATGATTGTAAGGCCGTCGCCCTTTATCTGTGCAGAGTGGGAATTTGGTGGATTACCAGCCTGGCTCTTAGAAGAAGACCTGCGAATCCGCTCATCTGACCCAGCCTTTATCGAATCAGTGGATCGTTATTATGATCGCTTGCTTGGCTTGTTGACACCCTACCAAGTGGATCAGGGTGGTCCAATCCTCATGATGCAGGTGGAAAATGAGTACGGCTCTTATGGAGAGGATAAGGATTATCTTCGTGCCATTCGGGATTTGATGAAGGAAAAAGGCGTGACCTGTCCCCTCTTTACATCAGATGGGCCATGGCGAGCAACGCTAAGAACAGGAACCTTGATCGAAGAAGACCTCTTCGTGACGGGAAACTTCGGTTCCAAAGCAGCCTATAACTTTGGTCAGATGCAAGAATTCTTTGACGAATACGGCAAGAAATGGCCATTGATGTGTATGGAATTCTGGGATGGCTGGTTTACCCGCTGGAAGGAACCTGTGATTCAAAGGGACCCAGAGGAGTTGGCAGAAGCTGTCCATGAGGTCTTGGAGCTCGGCTCCATCAATCTCTATATGTTTCATGGCGGGACCAATTTTGGCTTCATGAATGGTTGCTCAGCTCGGGGAACGCTAGACTTGCCACAGGTGACGTCCTATGACTATGGGGCTTTGCTCAATGAGCAGGGCAATCCGACGGAGAAGTATTATGCTATTCAAAAAATGATGGCGACCTATTATCCGGAATACCCACAGCAAGAACCGCTCATCAAAGAGTGTTTGCCAGAACAAACCTTGCAATTGGCAGCCAAGACTAGTCTTTTTGGAAATCTGGACAATTTGGCTCAGGTTGAGACCAGCCTTTATCCCGAAAAGATGGAAGAGTTGGGGCAAACCACAGGTTATCTCCTATATGAGACAGACCTTGAGTTGGATGCGGAAGAAGAAAAATTGCGCATCATTGATGGTCGGGATCGGGTACAAATTTACCTGGATGATCAACATGTAGCAACACAATACCAAACAGAGATCGGTGAAGATCTTTTTATCAAAGGAAAAAAGAAAGCGGTTACGAATTTAAAAATCTTGCTTGAGAATATGGGCCGTGTCAACTATGGTCACAAGCTCTTAGCTGATAGCCAGCACAAGGGCATTCGCACAGGTGTCTGTGTGGATTTGCACTTCCACCTTCATTGGAAGCAGTACCCACTGGATTTACAAGATCTCAGTCAGCTCGATTTTTCAAAGGAATGGCAGGCAGGTGCTCCAGCCTTTTACCGATATGATTTTCAGCTGGACCACAACCTTGACACTTATCTGGATATGACAGGATTTGGGAAAGGGGTCGTCTTTGTCAACGGCCATAACCTTGGTCGCTTCTGGGAGGTCGGACCGACCACTTCACTTTATGTGCCTCATGGTTTCCTCAAAGAAGGAGCCAATAGCCTGATCGTCTTTGAGACAGAAGGGCGTTACCAAGAGACACTTCAACTTGTTCAACAACCTACATTCAAAGAAGTAAAGGGGGAAAACTTATGACTATTGTAGGATGCCGTATTGATGGACGTTTGATCCACGGGCAGGTAGCCAATCTTTGGACTACCAAACTAAATGTTTCACGTATCATGGTGATCGATGATGAAGTCGCTCAAAATGATATCGAAAAAAGTGGCTTGAAACTAGCGACACCGCCGGGTGTTAAGCTCAGTATCTTGCCAGTCGCAAAGGCTGCGGAAAATATCTTGGCTGGAAAATATGATAGCCAACGACTCTTTATCGTAGCTCGCAAACCTGATCGTTTCCTTCGTTTGATCGAAGCAGGCGTTCAGCTTGAAACGCTGAATGTCGGCAATATGTCTCAATCTGATGAGACACGTGCGATTACCCGCTCGATCAATGTGGTGGACGCGGACGTGGAAGATTTCAACAAGATCCACGAAAAAGGTGTAAAGATTACGTCTCAGATGGTGCCAAACGACACTGCAGAAGACTTTATGAAGTTATTAAAGTAAAAGAAAATTTTTAGGAGGAAATTGTCATGATACAATGGTGGCAAATTTTACTACTTACTTTGTACTCAGCTTATCAAATCTGTGATGAGTTGACGATTGTTTCATCAGCAGGATCACCAGTCTTTGCTGGTTTCATTACAGGACTTGTCATGGGAGATTTAAAGACAGGTCTATTTATCGGAGCTTCTCTCCAATTGACAGTGCTCGGTGTTGGTACTTTCGGTGGAGCTTCTCGTATTGACGCCACTTCTGGTGCCGTTCTTGCAACTGCCTTTTCAGTAGCAAAAGGGATTGATCCAGAGATTGCTATTGCTACAATCGCTGTGCCGGTAGCAACTTTGTTGACCTACTTTGATATTCTTGGTCGTATGACTACAACTTACTTCGCTCATCGTGTAGATGCTGCGATCGAACGTTACGACTATAAAGGAATTGAACGCAACTACCTTCTTGGTGCTATTCCTTGGGCTCTTTCTCGAGCTCTCCCAGTTTTCTTCGCTCTTGCTTTTGGTGGAACTTTTGTAGAAACTGTTGTTACAGGTCTTGCTAATGTACAATGGTTGGCAAACGGTTTGAAACTCGCAGGTCAAATGCTTCCAGGTCTTGGATTTGCGATCTTGCTTCGTTACCTTCCTGTTCGTCGTAACCTTCACTACTTAGCACTTGGCTTTGGCTTGACAGCAATGTTGACAGTGCTTTACAGTAATGTTCAAAGCCTTGGTGCTGCAGTGTCTAGCATTGTTGGTTCTGATGTGTTCGCTAAACTTCCAAAAGAACAAGCTATTACTTTTGTTAACAACTTCAAGAGTGTATCTATGATTGGTATTGCCATTATCGGTATCTTCCTTGCAGTACAACACTTCAAAAACAGTCAACGTACAGTCGTAGCTGCTCCAGCAAGCAATGTAGAAAGCGGGGAAATTGAAGATGACGAATTCTAATTACAAACTAACAAAAGAAGATTTTAAACAAATCAACAAACGTAGCCTCTTCACCTTCCAATTGGGTTGGAACTACGAACGGATGCAGGCTTCTGGTTACCTTTATATGCTTTTACCTCAGTTGCGTAAAATGTATGGTGATGGCACTCCAGAATTGAAAGAAATGATGAAATTGCATACGCAATTCTTCAATACTTCACCATTCTTCCACACCATTATCACTGGTTTTGACCTTGCTTTGGAAGAAAAAGATGGTGTCAAATCAAAAGATGCGGTGAACGGGATCAAGACAGGTCTCATGGGACCATTCGCTCCTCTTGGGGACTCAATCTTTGGATCATTGGTACCAGCTATTATGGGTTCAATCGCAGCAACTTTGGCTATTGCAGGAAACCCAGCCGGTATCTTCTTGTGGATCGCTGTGGCAGTTGCTTATGACATTTTCCGTTGGAAACAGTTGGAATTTGCCTATAAAGAAGGAGTTAACCTCATCAACAACATGCAAAGTACCTTGACAGCTTTGATCGACGCAGCTGCCGTTCTGGGTATCTTCATGGTTGGTGCCTTGATTGCCAGCATGATTGGTGTTGAAGTTTCTTGGACTCCACACATTGGGGACAAAGCGATTGAAATTCAAGATATGCTCAACCTTATCTTCCCACGTTTGGTACCAGCTATCATCACAGGTGTAATCTACTGGTTGCTTGGACGTAAGGGTATGAACTCTACAAAAGCTATCTTGCTCATCATCCTTGCAGCAATCGCATTCTCAGCATTTGGCCACTTCTTCTTTGGAATGGCATAATGGAGTAAGGTATGGCAAAAGAGTTAGTATTGGTCAGCCATGGTCGCTTTTGTGAAGAGCTCAAAGCGAGCACAGAGATGATTATGGGACCACAAGAATCCATCCATACGGTTGCACTCTTACCAGAAGAAGGACCAGAAGACTTTACTGCTAAATTCGAAGCAACAGTCCAAGGTCTAGAAGACTATATTGTATTTGCCGATCTCTTGGGAGGAACTCCTTGCAACACCGTGAGCCGCTTGATCCTTGAAGGACGTGCGATTGACTTATACGCAGGGATGAATCTTCCGATGGTTATCGAATTCATCAATAGTAGCCTGACTGGTAATGAAGGGGACTACCCTGAACGTGCAAAAGAAAGTATTGTCAAGGTCAATGACCTCTTGTCAAACCTTGATGATGATGAAGATGAGTAGGTTGGTATGGGAGTCTGGGAGCATCATCTCAGGCTCCTTTCCCATTTATCAACGTTAGATTGTAGAAAGGAACAACAGGTTCTATGTTAGACTATACAAAAGAAGACTTGCAGGAGCTAGGAGCAGAGATCACCACTCGTGAGATTTACCAACAACCAAGGGTTTGGAAAGAAACGGCTCGCTTGTACCAAGAAAGAAAAGCGGAAATCAAAGCTTTCTTAGAAAAGATTGGGCAAGAGCATGACTATATCAAGGTCATCTTGACAGGGGCAGGAACCTCAGCATATGTGGGGGATACCTTGGTTCCTTACTTGCAGGAAGTGCACGATGAACGCCACTGGAATTTTCAATCCATTGCGACGACGGATATCGTAGCTCATCCTCAAACCTATTTGAAAAAAGAGGTTCCGACGGTTTTAGTATCTTTTGCCCGGAGTGGCAATTCGCCAGAAAGTGTCGCAACCGTGCAGTTGGCCCAAGGCTTGGTCGATGAACTTTATCAGATCACCATTACCTGTGCCGAAGAAGGAAAACTGGCCCAGCAAGCCCACGGAGATGAGCGCAATCTCTTGCTTCTCCAACCTAAAGAAACCAATGATGCCGGCTTTGCCATGACCTCTAGCTTTACCTCTATGCTTTTGACAGCTCTCTTGGTCTTTGATCCAAGCGAGGAAGAGATCAAGGAAAAACGAGTAGCAGAGCTGATTCACCTGTCAGAGCAAATCTTGGAGCAGGACCGTGAGGTCAAAGAAGTGGTCGATCTAGATTTTGAGCGCGTGATCTATCTGGGAGCAGGACCTTTCTTTGGCCTAGCCCATGAAGCCCAGCTCAAGATTTTGGAATTAACAGCAGGCAAAATCGCAACCATGTATGAGAGTCCTGTCGGCTTCCGTCACGGTCCAAAATCCCTCATCAATGATCAGACCCTTGTCTTGGTCTTTGGATCCATTGATTCTTATACCCGTCAGTATGATCTGGACTTGGTTCGTGAAGTTGCAGGAGATCAAATTGCCCGTCAAGTTGTCCTCTTGACGGATCAAGTTGCAGGGATCGAGCATGTACGGGAAGTGTTGGTGGAAGCATCAGCAGACTCACTAGATATCTACCGTGCCTTCCCATACATTATCTATGGTCAATTGATTTCTCTCTTGACTTCGCTCAAGGTGCAAAATCGCCCAGATACGCCTTCACCAACTGGTACCGTCAATCGGGTTGTTCAAGGGGTGATCATTCATCCATTTCATAAAGAATAGCCACTAATTTTCTATAAAAAGTGGAGTGTTTCTTCTTGTGAAACTGATACAATGGAGAAAAACAGTGAGAGGAGAAGGTTTGTGAAACAGTATCAAGAAAGCGTGTTTGGGGAATGGCAGAATCAAGAGGTTCGGGCTTATCGCCTCGAAAATGATAAGGGCTACCAATTATCTGTCATGACCTATGGGGCGACGATCTTAGAATATGTGACGCCAGATAAAGAAGATCGGTTTACGAATATTATTCTAGGTTTTGATCGCTTTGAGGACTATGTGGGCAATAGCCCTAAATATGGAGCTAGTATTGGTCCGGTAGCAGGCCGGATTGCAGGGGCCAGCTTTGAGCTTAATGGTCAAAGCTATTACTTGGAAGCCAATAACGGTGCCAACTGTAACCACAGTGGAACAACGGGTTGGGACAGCGCTTTGTTTAGCGTGGAGTCGGTAACGGATCAGGAAATCACCCTGTACACAGAGCGTGCAGATGGAACCGGTGGTTTCCCTGGAAATCTCAAGGTCTGGGTAACCTATGGTTTGACGGAAGATGGTGAACTTGAGATTGCTTATCGGGTAGAGACAGATCAAGACAGCTTGGTCAACCCGACCAACCACAGCTATTTCAACCTATCTGGAAACTTCACCCAGCCGATCAATGACCATGTCTTTCAGATCAACCATCAAGGGCTTTACCCTATCCATCCAGACGGTGTTCCTCTTCAGACCGTGGATAGAGAAAGTCCGGTTGTTCAGCATCTTTACCAAGCTATGCTCTTGGAGGATCTTTTTAAGGACTCTGATCCGCAAATCCGTCTGGTAGAAGGATTAGACCATCCATTTGCTCTTCCAGAAGGGCATGAAAATGCTGGCTTTCTTTACCATCAGCCATCTGGACGTTTCTTGACCTTCAGGTCAGAAGCCCCAGCCTTGGTGGTATATTCAGCGAATTTCGTAGACGAAACTGTTCATCTGCAAGGGCAACCAATGGTTCAGCACAATGGCTTGGCTCTAGAATTTCAAACAGTGCCAGACGCCATTCACAGTGACCAAGCTGAAAAGGTCATCTTGAGGGCAGGTCAAGTCTTCACCAGCAAGACTAGCTACCATGCCATCGCTAAGAAATAAGGAGGAAAGGGGTGACCCAAACAAGGATGTGAAATCCTTGCTTGGGACCTCCTCTTTTTCTCGAAAAAGATTTTTTAGAAAAACTATAAGGAAAGTTTAAGCTTCCTATCGTATACTAATACCATCATCAAAGACCTCCTAACTTTGAATGATAAAACTCCTAAAACTTTTTCATAATAATCTCCCTATAAGAGCCACCAAAACCGGTGGCTTTTTTTTCTATGTACCTTAGCGAACGTTAGTGAGCTTAGGTACATTGATGCAGTTTGAGCGGAGTGAAAACTACGTTCCTTATTTCTTAGCAAACGTTAGTGAGTTTAGGTATGTTGACGCAGTTCGAACGCTAGTGAGAACTACGATCTTTAAAAAACACATTCTATTTATGGTACCGAAGGTATCATTTTTTGCTATAATAGACTGTATGAGTAGAATTTTAGACAATGAAATCATGGGCGATGAAGAGGCCGTTGAACGGACGTTGCGCCCGCAATATTTACATGAATATATTGGTCAAGATAAGGTCAAGGACCAGCTGAAAATCTTTATTGAGGCGGCTAAGCTTCGGGATGAAGCGCTGGATCATGTCCTTCTTTTTGGCCCTCCGGGGCTTGGGAAAACCACCATGGCTTTTGTCATTGCTAATGAACTGGGCGTCAATCTCAAGCAGACTTCTGGTCCTGTCATTGAAAAGGCTGGTGACCTGGTAGCTATCCTCAATGATCTAGAGCCGGGCGATGTTCTCTTTATCGATGAGATTCACCGTCTGCCTATGTCAGTCGAGGAAGTGCTTTACAGCGCCATGGAAGATTTTTATATCGACATTATGATTGGCGCTGGTGAGAGCAGCCGGAGTGTCCATCTGGACCTTCCTCCTTTCACTTTGATTGGGGCGACAACGCGAGCTGGTATGCTGTCCAATCCCTTGCGCGCTCGCTTTGGGATTACCGGACACATGGAATACTATGAGCAGGATGATCTGACAGAGATTGTCGAGCGGACCGCCGAGATCTTTGAGATGGAGATTACCCACGAAGCTGCCGAAGAGCTTTCTCTTCGTAGTCGGGGGACCCCTCGGATTGCCAACCGTTTGCTCAAACGGGTGCGCGATTTTGCTCAGATTATGGGCGACGGCTTGATTGACGACACCATTACAGACAAGGCCCTCTCTATGCTGGATGTGGACCATGAAGGACTGGACTATGTCGATCAAAAGATCCTGCGTACCATGATTGAGATGTATGGGGGTGGGCCGGTTGGTCTTGGGACCCTATCGGTCAATATTGCTGAAGAACGCGAGACTGTAGAAGATATGTATGAGCCTTACTTGATTCAAAAAGGCTTTATCATGCGGACCCGGACAGGGCGCGTGGCGACCCGCAAGGCCTATGAACACCTGGGTTACCCCTACAATGGAGACTAGAAGAAGATGCTGACGGAAGAAACAATAGTAGAACAGATCCAAGCGGATCCGGAGATGATGACTGTCTTGGCCATTATTCGAGATCTAGACTTGGCAGATGCCTGGTTAGCAGCGGGCGCGGTGCGCAATTTCGTCTGGAACCAGCTTTCTGGCAGACCAGGGTTTGATGCGACGACAGATCTGGATCTGGTCTTTTATGACCCTACGATCAGTTATGAGGAGACTCTGCAGATCGAGCAGGAATTAAAGAAGACCTATCCCCAGTACGCTTGGGAAGTGAAAAATCAAGTCTACATGCACCAGCATAGCCCGGGGACAGCTCCATATCGCAGTGCCTGTGATGCGGTTTCCAAATACCCCGAGCAGTGTACGGCACTTGCAGTTCGCTTAAGGAAAGAGGATCAGCTAGAGCTCTTTCTCCCTTATGGGACAAAGGATATCGAAGACTTCATCGTTCAGCCGACTCCGCATTTTTTAGCCAGTCCAGAGCGTTTAGCGGTTTATACAGAGCGGATGAAAAAGAAAAATTGGCAGAGTAAATGGCCTCCATTAGAGGTTCGTTTTCCAAAATAGAGAAACAGATCAGATTTGAAAAAAGGAATCTGATTTTTCTTTAAAATGATGGAGCCCCTTTGTCATCTTTCTGTCACATTTTTGTTATAATAGTAATAGTATGCTGGTTTTCCATAGTGGAAAGCGAAGGGCTCAGCTAGGTTGGGCAGTCCGAACAAGGAGTTAGGTGGAATCATGAAAAAAATCGTCTTTGTCTGCTTAGGAAATATTTGTCGGAGCCCCATGGCGGAGTTTGTCATGAAGGACTTGACGGATCAGTATGAGATTGAAAGTCGGGCCACCTCGAGCTGGGAACATGGCAATCCCATCCATCGGGGAACCCAGAAAATCTTTCAACAACACCAGGTCCCATATGATCCAGCCAAGACGTCCTTACAGATCAAGGAAGAGGATTTTTACAACTTTGATTTGATCCTAGGGATGGACGAAAACAATGTAGCAGATCTGAAGCAAATGGCTCCTGCAGGAACAGAACACAAGATTCATCTTTTTGCTGCTGAAAGTGTGCCAGATCCGTGGTATACCGGTGATTTTGAGGAGACCTATTCCAGAGTCCTGACTGGCTGTAAGGCTTGGTTGGATCAGCTAGCCACTTCCTAAGAGTTTGATATGTGAGAGAATACAGAATATGAAAGAATTTTATGAGACTTATAAGGTCTATCTGACAAGAAAAAATTTAGAAATAGCAGCATTAGTCGTGATTATTCTATCTGCTTTGCTGGTTTTCCTTTCAGCCATTCCAGGTAAGGGCGTCTTGACCTTGGACAAGGGGGCGATCCGTTATGACGGAAGTCTGGTCCGTGGCAAGATGAATGGCAAGGGAACTGTCACCTTCAAAAACGGGGATACCTATACAGGCAACCTCGTCAATGGCTCCTTTAGTGGTTATGGTAAGTTTAAGTCCAAGGATGGATGGACCTATGAGGGACAGTTTGTCAATGGCCAGCCGGAGGGCAAAGGAACCTTAACAACAGAAGCCAACGTCGTATACAAAGGAACATTCAAGCAGGGGATTTATCAAAATGCGCATTAAATGGTTTTCACTAGTCCGTGTTACAGGACTCTTATTGGTATTGCTTTACCATTTCTTCCAAAAAGCCTTTCCTGGAGGCTTCATTGGGGTAGATATTTTCTTCACCTTCTCAGGATTTTTGATTACAGCGCTCTTGATCGATGAATTTGCGCGCAAGCAAGGAATCGACTACCTGGCATTCTTGAAACGGCGCTTTTACCGGATCGTACCACCCCTTGTCTTTATGGTCTTGGTCGTGATGCCCTTTACCTTTATGGTCCAACGGGACTACGTGGCTGGTATTGGGACTCAGATTGCGGCGGTCTTCGGTTTTGTGACCAATTTCTTTGAGATGGCAACGGGTGGTAGTTACGAAAGCAACTTCATTCCGCATCTCTTCCTTCATACCTGGAGTTTGGCCCTAGAAGTGCATTACTATGTGCTCTGGGCACTTTTGGCATGGTTCTTGGCTAAGCGGGCTAAGACGGTTGGAAAGTACCGAGGCATGCTCTTCTTAGCATCCAGCGGGCTCTTTCTCTTTACCTTCTTGTCTATGTTCATCCGCGCCTTTCTGACAGCTAATTTCTCCACCATCTATTTTTCTAGCTTCACTCATATCTTCCCCTTCTTTGCGGGATCGTGTCTAGCAACGGTGACAGGGATTGCCAATGTCAGCCCGAACTTTACAAAATTGGTGCAGTCTTGGAGTATGAAAAAGACCTTGTCAGTCTTGGGTGGAAGCTTTGCCTTCTTGTTTGTGCTCAGTCTTTTCTTGCCATTTGATAGCTTGTGGACCTATCTGTTTGGCTTTTTAGCGGCAACCATCGCAGCTTGTGCCATGATTCTGTCGGCCCGTATTCTCCATGAAAAGACACCAGATAAAAAGGAACCAGCCATCCTCAATTTCTTGGCAGATACCAGTTATGGCGTTTATCTTTTCCACTGGCCTTTCTTTATCATCTTCTCTCAACACTTGGGAAATATGATGGCAGCCCTTGTGACGACGATTGTTTCCTTGATTCTAACGGCTCTTTCCTTCTATATTTTGGAGCCAACTATTGCAGGCAAGGAGCCTCGTGTCTTTGGTATGAAGATGGATCTTAGCTTTTTGACCAAGCCGATCTTTTACCTCATGATTCCATTGGCTCTCTTGATGGTTGGAATCTCCGCCTTTGCACCAACCGTTGGAGCTTTTGATGAGAGCTTGGTAGTGAGTGGGCTCAATCAAGCAGACAGCAAAATGCAGGTCACACGGACGCAGGTGGACAATGCGACTGCAACAGACTATAACGTCTCAAATGGTGTGACCATGATCGGGGATTCGGTTAACTTGCGAGCGCAGGACTATCTAACCAAAGCGATCCCGGGCATCCAGATTGATGCAGTGGTGAGCCGTCAGTTGGAAAATGGAATGAAGGTCTTTGAAACCGATATCTCCAATAAAGTTCTCCTAAAAAATGTGGTCATTGCCCTAGGAACCAATACTGTAAGCAACTACAAAGAATTGCTGGATCAGTATGTTGAGAAACTTCCAAAAGGCCGTCGCTTGATCCTTGTGACACCATATGATGGTCGCTATGCCAACGATCAGTCCAGTGAATCGGTTCAAACGCGTCTTTATGAGTTGGAACTAGCCAAGAAATACGACTTTATCACGATTGCGGACTGGTACCAAGTAGCAATTGAAAATCCAAATATTTGGGTGGGAACAGACTCTGTTCACTTCAATATGGAAACCAATGGTGGGGAACTCTATGCTCAAACAGTCAAAGAAGCCCTTGATAAGGCCGAAAAAGGTCCGGTCAAGAAGTAAAAATGCTTCTCTGAAACTGAAACAAAACAAATCCTAACAAAATAAAACAAAAAGCAACTTTTTACTTGTAAAAAGCGGCTTTTTTTAGTAAGATTAAGAAAACGCTTACATAAATCAATTGAAAATATCACTTTGTGATGAAAAAAATTTTTTAATTATTTTTTCACAATTTTGCTAGATGGTTACTTTCACAGCAATAGGATTGATAAAATTTTCACAAACTTCAAAAAAATCTTTGTGAAAGTTGCTTGGAAGTGTTTACAAAAATCTCAAAATAGAGTACAATTATATTGTGAAATAATTAACAAATCGAAATTTCTTACACTATTCTTGAAAATTTCCGAAAACATGAAAAAAGTTCTAGAAAAGGATAAGGGTTTCAAACATTGGAGGAAAGCATCAAATGGCTGATAAAAAAACTCTCTCACCTGAAGAAAAGAAACTCGCTGCTGAAAAACACGTAGACGAGTTGGTGCAAAAAGCGCTCGTAGCGCTTGAAGAAATGCGCAAATTGAACCAGGAGCAAGTGGACTACATTGTAGCGAAAGCATCTGTAGCTGCTCTTGACGCACACGGTGAGCTCGCTCTTCATGCTTATGAAGAAACTGGTCGTGGGGTCTTTGAAGACAAGGCGACGAAGAACTTATTCGCTTGTGAACACGTTGTGAACAACATGCGTCACACCAAGACAGTTGGTGTCATTTCAGAAGATGATGTCACTGGTTTAACTTTGATTGCGGAGCCAGTCGGAGTTGTCTGTGGGATCACTCCTACAACAAACCCTACTTCAACAGCAATCTTTAAAGCATTGATTTCCTTGAAGACACGGAACCCTATCGTCTTTGCCTTCCACCCATCTGCTCAAGAATCATCTGCTCATGCGGCACGAATCGTACGCGATGCGGCAATTGCAGCTGGAGCACCTGAGAACTGTGTGCAATGGATTACCCAACCTTCTATGGAAGCAACCAGTGCCCTTATGAACCATGAAGGAGTTGCTACGATCCTTGCGACTGGTGGGAATGCCATGGTTAAAGCGGCATACTCATGTGGGAAGCCAGCTCTTGGGGTAGGTGCCGGAAACGTTCCTGCCTATGTTGAAAAATCAGCTAACATCCGCCAAGCAGCACACGATATCGTTATGTCTAAATCATTTGACAATGGTATGGTCTGTGCATCTGAACAAGCGGTTATCATCGATAAAGAAATCTACGATGAGTTTGTTGAAGAATTCAAATCTTACCACACTTACTTTGTCAACAAAAAAGAAAAAGCCCTTCTTGAAGAGTTCTGCTTCGGTGTGAAAGCCAACAGCAAGAACTGTGCGGGTGCGAAATTGAATGCGGACATCGTTGGGAAACCAGCAGCATGGATCGCAGAACAAGCTGGCTTCTCAGTTCCAGAAGGAACCAATATCCTTGCGGCAGAATGTAAAGAAGTTGGTGAAAAAGAGCCTTTGACTCGTGAAAAATTGTCACCAGTCATCGCTGTCTTGAAATCTGAAAGCCGTGAAGACGGAATTAACAAAGCTCGCCAAATGGTTGAATTCAACGGTCTTGGTCACTCAGCTGCTATCCATACAGCAGACGAAGAATTGACCAAAGAATTTGGTAAAGCAGTTAAAGCCATTCGTGTGATCTGCAACTCTCCTTCGACTTTCGGTGGTATCGGGGATGTTTACAATGCCTTCTTGCCATCATTGACACTTGGATGTGGTTCTTACGGACGCAACTCTGTTGGGGACAACGTTAGTGCCATCAACCTCTTGAATATCAAAAAAGTCGGACGCCGGAGAAATAACATGCAATGGATGAAACTTCCTTCAAAAACATACTTTGAACGTGATTCAATTGAATACCTACAAAAATGTCGTGACGTTGAACGTGTCATGATCGTTACAGACCACGCTATGGTAGAGCTTGGTTTCCTTGATCGTATCATCGAACAGCTTGACCTTCGTCGCAACAAGGTAGTTTACCAAATCTTTGCAGACGTTGAACCAGATCCAGATATCACAACTGTTGAACGTGGTACAGAGATCATGCGTGCCTTCAAACCAGATACTATCGTCGCTCTCGGCGGTGGATCTCCAATGGATGCGGCTAAAGTAATGTGGCTCTTCTATGAACAACCAGAAGTGGACTTCCGTGACCTTGTACAAAAATTCATGGATATCCGTAAACGTGCCTTCAAATTCCCATTGCTTGGTAAGAAAACTAAATTCATCGCGATCCCAACTACATCTGGTACAGGATCTGAAGTAACTCCATTTGCCGTTATCTCTGATAAAGCAAACAACCGTAAATACCCAATCGCAGACTACTCATTGACTCCAACAGTTGCCATCGTAGACCCTGCCTTGGTATTGACAGTTCCTGGATCTGTTGCAGCAGACACTGGTATGGACGTCTTGACGCACGCGACAGAAGCTTATGTATCACAAATGGCTAGCGACTTCACAGATGGTCTTGCTCTTCAAGCCATCAAACTTGTCTTTGAAAACTTGGAAAGCTCAGTCAAGAATGCGGACTTCCATTCACGCGAAAAGATGCACAATGCGTCAACCATCGCAGGTATGGCCTTCGCCAATGCCTTCCTCGGTATTTCTCACTCAATGGCCCACAAGATCGGTGCGCAATTCCACACCATCCACGGACGGACCAATGCCATCTTGCTTCCATACGTTATCCGCTACAACGGTACACGCCCAGCCAAGACAGCTACATGGCCTAAGTACAACTACTACCGTGCAGATGAAAAATACCAAGATATCGCTCGTATGCTAGGACTTCCATGCTCTACTCCAGAAGAAGCCGTTGAAGCTTACGCAAAAGCTGTATACGAACTCGGTGAACGCTGTGGTATCGAAATGAACTTCAAAGCACAAGGCATCGATGAAAAAGAATGGAAGAAACATTCTCGTGAATTGGCCTTCCTTGCTTACGAAGATCAATGTTCACCAGCCAACCCACGTCTTCCAATGGTAGACCATATGCAAGAAATCATCGAAGATGCTTACTATGGTTACAAGGAACGTCCAGGACGTCGTAAATAAGACGCCAAGGAACAACTGATGTTTATCAGCTATCCCTCACTCGTAAGAGTGGGGGATTTTTGCTATTTGGGTCCAAAACTCGTTTTTTTCATAAAAAGTTAAACTTTTTTCAGAAATTGTGTTATTTTTATAGCATTCCGAGCTATTTTATGTTACCCTATAGTGTGTGAATCTGCCTGTAGCTGAAGGGTTATGATCCTTTTTCAATTATAGGAAACGAAAAAACAAATCCAAGAAAGGAGGCCGTCTCAAATGGAGTTAGAAGGTGACGTGCAAGGAAGACAAGATCAGGCACAGAAAATTATTGAAATGCCCCAACGAGATCGGGAAACTTCCACTTCAGAAAATCAGCCATCATCTGCTTCGGTGGTCTCCATGTATGGGCAGGAAAGGCCAAGCGTTTCTAGCCTCCATCGGCAACTAGCGAGCGCGTCTGGGACCCAGACCATTCAATTGCGGGAGGAATTGGTGCTGGCAGTAGCGCAGAATGCTTCAGCGCAAGCAACTGTCTTTGAGGCAGAGGTCAAGGATAAGCTGGAAGAGGCTAAGGAGACGGTTTCCCATAAGGTCGCTGAGGTGTCACAAATGGCCCACAGCATGGCCCAATTTTTAACAGATGCAGAAGTGGAGCAACTATTAGGAGAGTTCTCCATGGATACTTGTTGGGACCAAGCAGTAGAGGCGGAAAACCTTGCCCAAGCAAAGGCCTACTCTACTCGCTTGTCAGATTTGGCAGGTCAGTTGGAGGCTGCATCAGCTCAATTGGTGGACTTGGACAAGGGACAAGCGACGGCCTTTGATTTTTCATAAGTAGGAGAAAAAGATGTTAGAGATCCTGGGAGAGGACAGAGAACGAATTGAGGAGCTCCATCGAGAGATTAAAAAGGAGCAAGAGCGGATTGCGATCAGAAGTTTGATTGCAACGCAGAAAGCCTTGATGATGTTGGAAGGGATGAGTTTGCAGGTAACCTTGGGCGGTCAATCCGAAAAGATGCGTTCTTTTGCTACAACGACCCTAGTTAGTGATTTGAAAGATGGATTTACAGGAGGAGCAGCGGACGCGGTAGAAACAGCACTGAAAGCAGTGAAGAAGCCGATTTTATTGAGTCCGATTAAAGGAGGTATGTGATGTACCATTCAGGAAATAGTGAATTAGAACAACTAGAAGATCGACATTACCGCTTCAATCAAAAGCTTAGCGAGTTGGAGTGGGATTATGCGGATATGCGTATGGATGTCCGCCAACATACAGAAAATTTAGTGGACTGGCTGAGTGCCCTTCATTTTCAAGCCCCAAGTGCGGAGGCCCAAAGTGGCTTGGAGCGTTTATTTGCCTTGCAAGAAGAGTTTGAGGCAGAACTCAAGCGCTATGAAGAGCGTTTAGAAGAAGAGCGTGAGCGCGAGCAGCAAGAGTACTATAAGCAGCGTCAACAATTAGAACAAGGTGATTGAAACATTCCTCTGGTAGAGATAAGAGGAATGTTTTTGTTTGCTCAAAAACTTTTAAAAATGTGCTCATAAATTCTTGCAAGCACTTACTTAGTATGTTATAATATTCACAAAGAAACGAAAATAAAATGGTTTTATCAAACCAACAAAAAAGGAGTCGCTTATGAAAGCTGCAACTTATGTATCTGCAGGCAATCTGCAACTGCTGGATCAACCAAAACCAGTGATCAAAAATCCAACGGATGCCATTGTGCGTGTCTTGAAGACAACCATCTGTGGGACAGACCTTCACATCCTAGGAGGAGATGTGCCAGCTTGTAAAGAAGGCACGATTTTAGGCCACGAAGGAATCGGGATCGTCGAAGAAGTCGGCGATGCAGTGAATAACTTCAAGGTAGGCGACAAGGTCATCATCTCTTGTGTCACAGCTTGTAATACCTGCTACTACTGTAAACGTAGTTTGCCTTCTCACTGTGAAGATGGTGGTTGGATTTTGGGTCACTTGATCAACGGAACCCAAGCAGAGTATGTCCACATTCCACATGCTGATGGTAGTCTTTATCATGCACCTGAAACTGTGGATGACGAAGCCTTGGTCATGCTCTCAGATATTCTCCCAACCTCTTATGAAATTGGGGTCCTCCCATCTCATGTAAAACCAGGCGATAATGTCTGTATCGTTGGAGCTGGTCCGATCGGTCTTGCAGCTCTCTTGACTGTGCAGTTCTTCTCACCAGCTACGATTATCATGGTGGACTTGTCTGAATCTCGTCTTGAAGCGGCTAAGAAATTTGGGGCAACTCATACCATTTGTTCCAGCGATATTGCTGAAATAAAAGCCTTTATCAATGAAGTGACCGATGGCCGCGGTGTCGACATCTCCATGGAATGTGTGGGCTATCCTGCTACCTTTGATGTCTGCCAAAACGTCATCTCTGTCGGTGGACACATCGCCAATGTCGGTGTCCACGGAAAACCGGTTAGCTTCAATTTGGATGATTTGTGGATCAAGAACATTACCCTCAACACTGGTCTTGTCAATGCCAATACCACTGAAATGTTGCTCAATGTCTTGAAATCAGGTAAGATCGATGCGACCAAGCTCATCACCCACCACTTCAAACTCTCAGAAGTTGAAAAAGCCTATGATGTCTTTAAACATGCGGGTGAAAACCATGCGCTCAAGGTCATTATCGAAAATGACATCAGTGAATGAAGTGGCAACTAATTTTTGTTCATAGTTTTTTTAGATGGACCAGAGATATTCTGGTCCTATTTTCAACCCCCAAAAGCCAATGATTCCTTGCAAAATAAATTTGTTGTCTTATAATAGAAGTACAGAAAACGATTACATAAAGAGAAAGGTGTGATCTTATGAAACGGTTTTGTTATCATCGTGAATTCTGGATGGACTTCCATTTCTGGATCTTGGTCTTGCTTTTAGCGACTGTAGCTTTAACGATGCAGGCTCCTCTTTCGGTAGTTAGCCTCGCTTATCTTGCTTTTGTTGGGATTTTGATCCTTCTTCAGGTCTTTCAACCGGCTGTATCGACACGTCAGTATCCAGAAGGTAGCTACCATTTCAATTGGACCTTCTATCGCGATACCCGACTGTATATCGATCTCTCTTTACTAGCAGGTCTCTTGGCAGGTCCAATGGCTTCATCGGATATGGTCTATTGGATCTTGCTTGGAGCCGTCGTCGGCTCTATCGGCTTTGTATTTGTCGTAAAGGAAAAAGCGACTCAAAAGATGGCCTAGGGAATCACCATGTCCTAGATCTCTGAAACTAGTTTCAGAGATCTTTTTATTTTCCCCTAAATGTGAAACTATAATCCAATTGCACGATTAATATTGTAAGCGCTTTAAAAATAGATTATAATCAATTTACAAGTACTCGAGTTGCCTTATTATCAAAGGAGAAGGAGTTATGTCAAAGATTACAAAAGATGAACTGATTGAACAAATCAAAGATGGCATCATTGTTTCTTGTCAAGCCCTCCCTCATGAACCGCTCTATATAGAAGCAGGAGGAGTTATTCCTCTCTTGGTCAAAGCGGCTGAGCAGGGTGGAGCTGTCGGAATCCGAGCCAATAGTGTACGAGATATCAAGGAAATCAAGGAAGTGACCAAGTTGCCGATCATTGGGATTATCAAACGCGATTACCCACCTGAGGAACCCTTTATCACGGCTACTATGAAGGAAGTCGATGAGTTGGCAGCTTTGGATATCGCGGTCATTGCGCTTGATTGTACCAAACGTCCACGTCATGATGGACTTTCGATTAGTGACTTTATCCATCAAGTCAAAGAGAAATATCCAGACCAACTCTTGATGGCTGATATTTCGACTCTGGAAGAAGGATTGACAGCTGTCGAAGCGGGAGTGGACTTTGTCGGAACGACCCTTTCGGGCTATACGGACTACAGTCCAAAGGTTGATGGCCCAGATTTTGAACTGATCCATAGTCTCTGCCAAGCAGGAGTAGATGTCATCGCAGAAGGCAAGATCCACTACCCTGATCAGGCCAAGAAAATCCATGATCTCGGTGTTCGTGGTATCGTCGTAGGTGGCGCCATTACCCGACCAAAAGAGATTACAGAGCGCTTCGTCGCAGCCTTAAAATGAGAAAACAAAACAGTAGATTGAAGGAGGAGGAGACCGAATAGAGAGTAGTCGAATCTGAAACATGAACAAGAATAGGCGTCCTCATTGAGGATAACCCCCTGTAAGAGTAATCTTACCGTAAATTGTGAGGAGAAATCACATGAAAATGAAAAAAGTATTGTGCTCGTTGGTAGCTGGTGCAGCTCTTCTAGCACTCGCAGCTTGTGGATCTGGCGGAGGTTCAAAAACAGAATCTTCTAGTGGAAATTCAGGTAAAACAGAAATTACCTGGTGGGCCTTCCCAGTCTTTACTCAAGAGAAAGCTGATGATGGCGTAGGAACCTATGAAAAAACTATTATCGAAGCCTTCGAAAAAGCCAATCCAGATATCAAAGTTAAACTAGAAACCATCGACTTCAAGTCTGGCCCTGAAAAAATCACAACGGCTATTGAAGCAGGAACTGCTCCAGATGTGCTCTTTGATGCACCTGGACGGATCATTCAGTATGGTAAAAATGGAAAATTGGCTGATTTGAACGATCTCTTTACAGAAGATTTTGTCAAAGATGTCAATAATGAAAATATCATCCAAGCCAGCAAGGCAGGCGACACAGCTTACATGTATCCAATTAGTTCAGCACCATTCTACATGGCGATGAATAAGAAGATGCTCAAAGATGCAGGCGTGTTGGATCTTGTCAAAGAAGGCTGGACAACAGACGACTTTGAAAAAGTATTGAAAGCTTTGAAAGACAAAGGTTATACACCAGGATCACTCTTCAGTAATGGTCAAGGTGGAGACCAAGGAACTCGTGCCTTCATTGCCAACCTTTATGGCGGTTCTGTTACTGATGAAAAAGTAACCAAGTATACAACAGATGATCCAAAATTTGTCAAAGGTTTGGAAAAAGCTTCTAAATGGATCGATGACGGCTTGATGATGAATGGTTCTCAATTCGATGGTGGAGCAGACATCCAAAACTTTGCGAATGGTCAAACTTCTTACACTATCTTGTGGGCGCCTTCACAAAACGGTATCCAAGCTAAATTGTTGGATGCAAGTAAGGTCGAAGTAGTAGAAGTGCCATTCCCATCTGACTCAGGTAAGCCAAAATTGGAATACCTTGTCAATGGATTTGCTGTCTTCAATAATAAAGATGAAAAGAAAATTGCTGCTGCTAAGAAATTTGTACAGTTCATCGCAGACGACAAAGAATGGGGTCCAAAAGATGTTGTGCGTACAGGAGCCTTCCCAGTTCGTAGTTCATTTGGTAAGTTGTACGATGACAAACGGATGGAAACCATCAGCACTTGGACAAAATACTACTCACCATACTACAACACGATCAACGGTTTTGCAGAAATGCGGACCCTATGGTTCCCAATGTTGCAATCTGTTTCAAACGGGGATGAAAAAGCAGGACCAGCTTTGAAGACCTTTACTGAAAAAGCAAACGAAACCATTACGAAAAAATAATCAGTCTATGAATCGGACCTAAGTCTTTCATAGAAACGAGAATTTGCAGGCCCCTTCGAATCCGTATTTCTCTTTTTGGAATGGAACGAAGGGGTCTTCATTCTTTCTGGATCTTCTTTTCTTAAGTCGTAAGATATGTTTAGAAAAGAAAATAGAAAAAGAACACTAGGAGGTGCCTTACTGTGAAGGTAAACAAAATCCGAATGAGGGAGACGCTCGTTTCCTACGCATTCCTAGCACCCATTTTAATCTTCTTTACGGTCTTTGTCCTAGCACCCATGATCATGGGCTTTGTGACAAGTTTCTTCAACTATTCTATGACATCCTTTAAGTTTGTCGGTTTAGAAAATTATTCCCGCATGTTTGCAGATAAGGTCTTTGTGAAGTCCTTGATCAATACCGTCATCATCGTTATCGGATCAGTTCCGATCGTCGTATTGTTCTCCTTGTTTGTGGCTTCTCAGACCTACCATCAAAATGCGATTGCGCGTTCCTTCTATCGTTTCGTCTTCTTCCTTCCAGTTGTTACAGGGAGTGTAGCGGTAACGGTTGTGTGGAAATGGATCTATGATCCACTATCAGGGATTTTGAACTTTGTATTGAAATCTGGACATGTCATCAACCAAAACATTTCTTGGTTGGGGGACAAGCACTGGGCTTTGATGGCCATCATTATTATTTTGTTGACCACTTCCGTTGGTCAACCAATCATCCTCTACATCGCAGCTATGGGAAATATCGACAATTCTCTCGTCGAAGCAGCGCGTGTCGATGGTGCGACAGAACTTCAAGTTTTCTGGAAGATCAAATGGCCAAGCTTATTGCCAACAACTCTTTACATTGCGATCATTACGACCATTAACTCTTTCCAATGTTTCGCCTTGATCCAATTGTTGACATCCGGTGGTCCTAACTACTCAACGAGTACCCTTATGTACTACCTCTATGAAAAAGCCTTTAAACTCTCTGAATACGGTTATGCCAACACCATGGGTGTCTTCCTTGCGGTGATGATTGCTATTATCAGTTTTGCGCAATTCAAGATCCTCGGAAACGACGTAGAATACTAAAGAAAGGAGCCTCAGATGAAACCAACACAAAAGAAACCCATCACTACCTTTACGGTGATTTCAACGATCATTTTGCTCCTTTTGACAGTCTTGTTCATTTTCCCATTTTATTGGATTTTGACAGGGGCCTTTAAGTCTCAGCCAGATACCATTATGATCCCACCTCAATGGTGGCCAAAGACACCAACCATGGAAAACTTCCAACAGTTGATGGTACAAAACCCAGCCCTACAATGGTTATGGAATAGTGTCTTCATCTCCCTTGCAACCATGCTTTTGGTGTGTATGACCTCTTCCTTGGCAGGTTATGTCTTGGCGAAGAAACGCTTCTATGGGCAACGAATTCTCTTTGCTACCTTTATCGCAGCCATGGCCCTTCCGAAACAAGTTGTCTTGGTTCCATTGGTACGCATTATCAACTTTATGGGAATCCACGATACTCTTGCAGCGGTTATTCTACCATTGGTCGGATGGCCATTCGGGGTCTTCTTGATGAAGCAATTTAGTGAAAACATCCCAACAGAACTCTTAGAATCTGCTAAGATCGATGGTTGTGGAGAGTTGCGGACTTTCTGGAGCGTTGCCTTCCCAATTGTCAAGCCGGGATTTGCAGCTCTTGCTATCTTTACCTTTATCAACACCTGGAACGACTACTTTATGCAATTGGTAATGTTGACCTCTCGGCAAAACTTGACCATTTCCTTAGGGGTTGCGACCATGCAGGCTGAAATGGCTACCAACTATGGCTTGATCATGGCTGGGGCAGCCCTAGCTGCAGTGCCAATCGTTACGGTCTTCCTCGTGTTCCAAAAATCCTTTACACAAGGGATTACCATGGGAGCGGTCAAAGGATAAGTCGTCTGTTTGGACAAATGATAGTTGTGTACAGATCGGTTTTCTAGGCTGAGAAGTATCGAAAGGATGAGAATATGATATTTGATGATTTAAAAAACATCACCTTTTACAAAGGAATCCACCCCAATCTGGATCAGGCCATTGACTTTCTCTATGAGCATCGGAAGGATTCTTTTGAATTGGGGAGATACGATATTGATGGGGATAAGGTCTTTCTCGTCGTTCAAGAAAATACCCTCAACAAAGCAGAAAATGATCGCTTTGAACACCACAAAAGATATGCCGATTTACATCTATTAGTAGAAGGGCATGAGTTTTCGAGTTATGGATCTCGTGTGACAGGTGAGGCTATCGCATTTGATGAAGTATCGGACATCGGTTTTGTCCATTGCCAGGAGTCTTATCCGCTTCATCTAGGCTATCATAATTTTGCGATTTTCTTTCCAGGGGAGCCTCACCAACCCAATGGCTATGCAGGGCAAGAAGATATCGTGAAAAAATATCTATTTAAAATTGCGATCGATTGATCACGTTAGAAAGGAGTGCCTATGTCATCTAAGGGGGCAGGATTGATCAAAACCGTTTTTAACACGGACAATGTAGTGATGCGTATCAGTGAGAAGATCCTCGACTTGGTAACTGTTAATCTTTTATTTGTGCTAAGTTGTTTACCAGTTCTCACGATTGGAATTGCGAAAATTAGTTTGTATCAGACCTTATTTGCCATTAAGCACCAGCGTCGTGTTCCGGTGATTCGTAGTTATGCGAAGGCTTTTCGGGACAATTGGAAAATAGGCTTGCAACTAGGAAGTTTAGAACTGATTGTTGCAGGTATTTGTCTCTTTGATTTATTCTTATTTTGGGGGCAAACTTCCCTAGCTTTCCAAGCTTTGAAAACCATTTGTTTAGGCCTCTTTCTCTTTCTTGTGTTGATCTTATTGGCTGCTTATCCTATTGCGGCCCGCTACCAATTGGATTGGAAAGAGTGTTTGCAAAAAGCCATGATTGTGACAGGCTTACATTTTCCTTGGTTCTTCGTCATGGGAAGTGCTCTCTTACTTCTATGTATGGCTCTTGCAAGCTCGGTTTTAGCTTTCCTATTAGGACTCATGATCTTTTTCTTGTTCGGCTTTTCAAGCTTGGCTTTTGCACAAGTTGGATTAATGGAAAAGATTTTTGCCCAGTACCAAGAATAAAATGAATTTATTAGTGACAAAAGGAGAAAAAATGTCAGATTTAAAAAAATATGAAGGAGTCATCCCCGCTTTTTACGCCTGCTATGATGACCAAGGAGAAATTAGCCCGGAGCGGGTACGTGCGCTGGTAGAATATTTTATCGCGAAAGGTGTGCAGGGCTTGTATGTCAACGGATCCTCTGGCGAATGTATCTACCAGAGCGTGGCCGACCGCAAGCTGATTCTAGAAGAAGTGATGGCAGTAGCTAAAGGGAAATTGACCATCATTGCTCACGTAGCCTGCAACAACACCAAGGATAGCGTGGAATTGGCACGACATGCGGAAGAATTAGGAGTGGATGCCATTGCGGCCATTCCACCGATCTATTTCCGCTTGCCAGAATACAGTGTGGCCCACTACTGGAATGAAATCAGTGCAGCCGCACCCAATACAGACTTTGTCATCTACAATATCCCGCAATTGGCAGGGGTCGCTTTGACACCGAGCCTTTACAAGGAAATGTTGAAAAATCCACGGGTGATTGGGGTCAAGAATTCTTCGATGCCTGTTCAAGACATTCAAACCTTTGCTTCTTTGGGAGGCGACGACCATATCGTCTTTAATGGTCCAGATGAACAATTCTTAGGTGGCCGTCTCATGGGAGCGCATGCAGGGATCGGTGGTACCTATGGTGCGATGCCAGAACTCTTCTTGAAGCTCAATCAGCTGATTGCTGAGAAAGACTTGGAGACTGCGCGTGCCCTGCAGTTTGCCATCAATGACATTATCGGAGTCTTGACGTCTGCTCATGGCAATATGTATGCAGTCATCAAAGCGGTTTTGCGCATCAATGAAGGTTTGGACTTGGGGTCTGTTCGCTCCCCTTTGACGCCAGTAGTAGAAGCGGATCAAGAAGTGATTCAACGTGCTGCTCAACTCATTCAAGACACAAAAGCCAGATTCCTTTGATCAAAGGAGGTCTAGATGAATCCATATGTTGTAATTGATATCGGAGGGACCAGTATCAAGTATGGTCTAGCCGATGCAAAAGGGCAACTCCTAGAGACCCATGAAATGCCAACGGAGGCCCAAAAAGGAGGACCTCACATTCTTAACACAATAAAGGAAATCGTAGCCAGTTATTTGAAGAAGCATCCCTTGGCAGGGGTTGCGATTTCTTCGGCCGGAATGGTAGATCCTGATAAGGGAGAAATCTTTTATGCTGGACCGCAAATTCCCAACTATGCAGGCACCCAATTCAAAAAAGAAATCGAAGAGACCTTTCAGATCCCTTGCGAGATTGAAAATGATGTCAACTGTGCCGGTCTTGCAGAAGTCACAACAGGTCATGCAAAAAGATCGAACAATGCTGTTTGCTTGACGATTGGGACAGGGATCGGCGGTTGCCTCTTGCTTGATGGTCAGGTCTTTCATGGTTTTAGCAATTCAGCCTGTGAGGTTGGCTATCTTCATTTGCCAGACGGTGCCTTTCAGGATCTAGCTTCAACGACGGCTTTGGTCGAGTATGTGGCAGAACATCATGGTGATCCTGTGGAACAGTGGAATGGTCGCCGGATCTTCAAGCAGGCAACGGAGGGAGATAAAATCTGTATGGCTGGAATTGATCGGATGGTGACCTACCTTGGTAAAGGACTGGCCAATATCGTTTATGTGGTCAACCCAGAGGTCATCGTTCTCGGAGGGGGCATTATGGCCCAAGAAGCCATCCTCAAGCCAAAAATCTATCAAGCTCTGTGTGCCGAACTGGTTCCTAGCCTGGCAGATAAGATCCGTTTGGAATTTGCCCACCATCAAAACGCCGCAGGTATGTTGGGGGCTTACTATCACTTTAGACAAAAACATGAAACATAAAACAAGTCGCGCTGGCGACTTGTTTTTGATTCATTAAAAAAAGCATGAAGGATGAAGAAAACCTGATCTTTCATGCTTTTTAAATAGGGAGACCATATTAAGATTTTCGAGAACGTTGACTAGAAAGTTTTTTGTTTTCCCAGTAACTATTAAAGACAATTTCCTTTTGTTCTCGGCTTTTATTAAGGAAATGAGCATAGATCAAATCGACCACAATGAGGAGTGGTAAAATGGCGGAGATTCGATCGATATAGGTACTACTAGGAAGAGGTGCGGCCGGTAACACTTCTGTGAATCCTTGGTGGATGGCAGCCGGGTTAGCAGTCACAAGAACCGTTTTTGCCCCTTTTTCTTTGGCGTCCAGGAGACTGTCTGTAATGGAGTTGGTGCCTCCTGACAATGAGAAACCGATGACTAAACAAGAGGAATCGAGAATACTGGTCGTCCAAGCAAAGCCATCTTGATCAGTCAGGGCTTCACAAACGACGCCCAGTCGCATAAAGCGCAATTTCATTTCTCGAGCGACTAAACCGGAACTACCGATCCCGAAGAAATAGACTCGATCTACTTGATCGATTAGTTCAGCTACCCGATCTAATTGGGAATCTTTTACCAGACTTTCAGTGACGTTACTGATATGGTGGTAGCGTTGCAAGACGCTGAGAGTGAGTTCATCATGCTCTTGCACTTGTTTTTGATTCTTTGTTTCCTCATTAAAATGATAGATAAACTCCCGATAGCCGGAAAAGCCACATTTTTGAGAGAAACGCGTTAAAGCTGCCTTTGAGACATGGAGTAACTCCGTTACACGAGAAGAGGACAGGGAGTGCTGTCGTGCTTCGGATGATAAAAAATATTGGGCAATGTCGCGTTCCATATCTGTTAACTCAGCTTCATGGCTGGCGATAATGGCGCGTAAATCTTGATCTTGTTTCACAGCAATCCTCCTTTCTCACGAGATGAAATAACAGGATACTCCTATAATATATTACACATTATAACATGGGTAACCGCTTTATTCAAGTAAAAGAAATCAAGAAATACTGAAACTAGGAACAGGATATGCGAAAAGAAGAGAACGCTACCAATCTTGGCAGTAGGGGCTTGCTGGCTGTCCAAAATTTTCTGAAAATTCCCGGTTGGGCCTGAACAAACGATATGAATTGTGGTATAATTTAAGATAATTGTACTGTTGTTGGAAGAACAATAGTTGAATAAGGAGGTGTGACGATGTCGAATGCAACACTCGAGATGATGCAAGAGATCGAGCAAGCTGCTCAGGGCGTGATCGTAGGCTATGAAGCTCAAGTTGAACAAATCCGAACGGATTCGCGCGATCGCCTTGCAACAGTGGCGCAGCATTACGATGAGGAAACCAAGCAATTGGTCACAGAGGCAGAAAAAAACGCTCAGGAAAGACTCGTCCGTTTAACGAAAGATCTGGAAGAAACGGTTGCGCGCAATGATGCCAAGGTACAACAGGCGATGACCGACAAGCGAGCTGGGTTAGTTGAAGCCATTGTAGAAAAGGTGGTAGCAAGCTATGGCCGTTAGTCAGATGCAAAAACTGTCCCTCATCTTGCCCAAAGATGACTTGGACAGTCTCCTACTAGCGCTACAGTCTGAGGCAAAAATCCAGATTTATGACCTCAGTGAGCATGAAGAGTGGCAGGCTGCCTTTGAGGCAAATACCTTGTCTCAACCCTTGACAGAGGACAATCGTCAAGCCTTGGTAGAGCTGCAAAAACGTCAAGAACAAGTTGAAAAAATGATTCAGACTCTAGAGCCCTACATGCCTGAGAAGAAGGCTTTGCAAGCTCTAAAGGAAGAACCCTTAAGCTTGTCTTTTGATGACTTGCAGGCCCACGGGATGATTCGAGATGAGGATCTTCTATTGACCAAGTTGAAACGCCAATTGCGCGTGTTAGACAAGGCTCGTCAGAAGATTGCGGATGCAAAGGCAGAGATAGAGCGCTTAGAAAAATGGCGACCGTTAGAGGTGACGCCAGCTGCTCTCGCTAATTTTCACTATGTGCATGGCTTGATTGGGACCATCCCAAATAGCGATACAGACGCTGTTCGTTCTTCCTTAAAAGCTCATCCAGAGCTGGAGTTAGAAGAAGTCTTTACGTCTGAGACTGAACACGGCTATGTCATCTTGTATCGTTCGGGAGACCGTGTAGCTGTTCAGGAGCTTCTGGAAGACCATGGGTTCAAAGAATTGGACTATGAAGAAGAGCAAGTCCCAGCCGCCTACTTGGATCGCCTAGAAGGGGAAATCAAAGAGCAAGAAGCTGTCGTTGCAGCAACCCTGGCCGAGTTGCAAAACTCCCAGAAGGAGTTGGACCAGCTTAAGTACCAGATGGATTACTTGCTGAGTTCGGGAGCTCGTGAGGAAGCCAAGTCGCTTCTTGCCAGCACGCAAAGCTTGGTAGCCCTAGAGGGTTGGATTGAAACCTCCCAAGTGGCCTCATTGCGAGACTTCTTGCAAGAAGGTTTTGGTTCTCGGGTCTTACTAGAGACGCGCGATGTAACGGAAAAAGATTGGGATGACGTTCCGATCCAGTTGCGAAATAGTGCCTTGGTAGAGCCTTTTGAATTAGTGACAGAGATGTATGCCTTGCCTAAGTATTACGAGAAAGATCCGACTCCGATCGTTTCTCTCTTCTACTTTGTTTTCTTTGGCATGATGGTCGCAGATATCGGTTATGGACTGTTGCTAACGGTAGCGACAGGGTTTGCCCTCAAAGCCTTCAAACTCAAGCCTGGTACAGCGAAGAATCTTCGATTCTTCAGTCTTCTCGGAATTTCAGTTGCCCTTTGGGGTGTGGTCTATGGCTCTTTCTTTGGATTTGAGATGCCTTTTGCCCTGATCAGTACGACCAGCAACGCTATGACCATCCTGATCCTCTCAGTGGTCTTTGGTTTTGTCACTGTCTTAGTGGGCTTGTTACTAGGGGGGATGAAAAATGTCCGCCTCAAAGACTACACCGAAGCCTATAATGCGGGCTTTGCTTGGGTCTTGATCCTACTTGGCTTAATGCTTCTAGCAGTAGGCAATATCTTGCCAGGGATGAGCGTTCTGGTTCCGATTGGCAAGTGGCTGGCTATTTTGAATGCCATTGGGATCTTGATTGTTTCCATTGTCAGTGCTAAGAAGTTATCCGGTCTAGCATCTGGTCTCTTTAACCTCTACAATGTCAGTGGGTACGTCGGAGACTTGGTCAGCTTCACCCGTTTGATGGCCCTGGGCTTGTCTGGAGCTAGTATCGGTTCAGCCTTTAACTTGATTGTCAATCTTTTCCCACCGCTTGGACGGTTTACGGTAGGGCTTGTGCTCTTTATCGTCCTACATGCCATTAACATGTTCCTGTCCTTCTTGTCAGGTTATGTGCATGGAGCCCGTTTAATCTTTGTGGAGTTCTTCGGTAAGTTCTACGAAGGAGGAGGCAAGCCGTTTCGTCCTCTTAAACCTTCTGAACGCTATATCAAAACAAAAAAATAAGTATTATAAATAGGAGTATATTCATGGAATCTTTAGCATCATATTTTTCAGCCCATGGGGGCGCCTTCTTTGCAGCATTTGGTGTGGCGATTGCGGTTGCACTTAGTGGAATGGGATCTGCCCTTGGGGTTGGTAAAACGGGTCAAGCAGCAGCAGCGCTCTTGAAAGAACAACCTGAAAAATTTGCCCAAGCCTTGATTTTGCAATTGTTGCCAGGTACACAAGGTTTGTACGGTTTCGTTATCGGGATCTTGATCTGGTTGCAAATTAAGCCAGATATGCCACTTGAAACAGGGGTTGCTTACTTCTTTACAGCTCTTCCAGTAGCGATCGTTGGTTATTTCTCAGCAAAACACCAAGGAAATGTTGCGACAGCAGGGATGCAAATCTTGGCTAAACGCCCTGAAGACATGATGAAAGGGGTTATCCTTGCGGCCATGGTTGAAACTTATGCCATCTTGGCCTTCGTTGTGTCCTTCCTATTGACCCTACGCGTCGGCTAAGAACTAGCTTTGATGAATTCGTCTCGCGAGACGAAAAACAAAAGACGCATGCAATAGGAGAAAAAACGATATGGATGAACAAACCCAATTAAAGGATTCGATCTTGGCCCAAGCCCACGAAAAAGGGCGTAAACTCTTAGAAGAGGCCAAGGAAACCATCCTAAAAGAAGAGACTGCACAAGAAGAGCGTTTGATCCAAGAGAAACTCAATCAACGTTCCGAGCAGCTCAAGCGGATTCAACGTCAATTGCAACGTGAAACCCAACAAATCGAAAATAAAAAACGCCAATCAACCCTTGTCACCAAGCAACGAGTCTTAAAGGATCTCTTTGCAGATGCTTATGAAGCGATGGCGGCTTGGCCCCTTGAAAAGGAATTGCAGTTTGTAGATGCGATTTTAGACCGCTATCAAGGGCAAGTTGTGACTCTGACCTTTGGGGCGGTGAGTGCTAGCAAATTTGATCTAGCAGCTCTCGAGAAATTAAAGCAAACTCATCAGAATGTGACAGTTGCGGATGCGACGATTCCAGCTCAGGCAGGCTTTGTCTTGTCGGTTGGGAAGATTGATGACAACTATCTCTACCGTGATTTGGTGGATTCCATTTGGGAGCAAGAAAGCTACCAGATGGCAGCCAGCATTTTCACCGATGAAGAGAACTAGGAGGTTGCAATGAGCGAACGGACCTATTCTCAAGTTAATACAGGAATCAGCGTACGTGAGGCTAGTTTTCTCAGTCCCAGTCAGTTCGAGCAGTTGCTTGCAAGTCCCTCAAGCGAGAGTCGAGAAGGCTTGCTGCAAGGGACACCTTATGCTCTGGATAGCAAGGAGATCAAGGATTTATCAGCCCTTGAAGCCCGCCTGATGGCAGCCTTGTTGGCAGAATACCAATGGGCTTTTGAGGTCAGCCCTCAGTCAGACTTGGTTAGCCTTTTTACCTTGAAATACACCTATCATAATCTCAAGGTTTATCTAAAACACAAGGCGACAGAGCGCAAGTTGGGGCACTTATTGATCCCTATCGGTCCTTATTCTCTCGATGTGCTCGAGCATTTGGTGGCGACTTTTTCTGCGGAGCATTGCCCAGCCTTTATGGCGGAAGAAGTGGCTGCAACCTGGCAAGAATTCCAAGACTATCAGGACTTGCGGGTTCTCGAAATCGGGATGGACTTAGCTTATTTTAAACACCTGAGATACTTAGGGGACAGCCTAGATCATCCGATTCTGAAGCAGTTGGTGGACGTGACCATTGACTTTTACAATGCGATTACAGTTAAGCGGGCCTTGGATCAGCAAAAACCGCATAGCTTTATGCACCAATTGCTCTCAGATGAAGGGAGCCTCAGTGCCCATCAGGTGATCGACCTGTTAGAATCCGGTCAGTGGTTGACCTGGTTTTATCAAGTCAATCCGCTGGAGTACGATCTCGCCTTAGAAAATTATGAAGAAAAGATGCGCACCGGTCAATTAAAGACCGTGGAGTTGGAGTATTTAGAGAGTTTGGTGAAATTCAGTCTTCTAGACGCTGGCCGTTTTGAAGTTGATGGACCACTCCCTCTTGTTCGTTATCTTTACGGAAAAGAGTTAGAGGTGACCAACCTTCGTTTGGTCCTCTCTGGTTTGGACAATGGTTTTCCGCTAGCAGACATCAAAGAAAGGATGAGACCGATTTATGGACAAACAGACCTATAAGATCGCAGTTGTGGGCAATCGGGACGCCATCCTTCCTTTTCGCCTGATTGGCTTTCAAACCTATCCGGTCACAGAGCCACAAGAAGCGATCAATACCTTGCGAAAACTCAGTCGGGAAAACTTCGGGATTGTCTACCTGACAGAGGATATTGCTCAGGCCATTCCAGATACAGTGGCTTTTTACGACCAGCAACTGACACCGGCTCTGATCCTTATCCCGACCCATAGAGGGACTACAGGACTGGGCCAACAGCGGATTCGTGATAATGTCGAAAAAGCAGTAGGACAGGATATTTTATGAGAACAAATGAATTTGGCCAAACGATTGGCGATGCACTGCCGGATTTTACTCCGGGGCGTCTGCCAGCTATTGAGCGGATCGAAGGTCGCTATACCGTGATCGAGCGCCTCTCAAAAGAAAAACATGGAGCAGATCTTTATCAGGTATACGGGCCGGACTCTCCAGCAGCGATGTGGACCTTTCTATTCAAAGGCCCTGCCCGCAATGAAGAGGAGTGGGACCACCTATTAGATGATCTCATGACAGCCCAAGGTCGCTTTTACTATGCGATTGTAGACAAAGATTCAGGCAAGGCTTTGGGGACTTTCTCTCTCATGCGGATCGATCAAGCCAATCGGGTGATCGAAGTTGGAGCAGTGACCTACTCACCAGCGCTCCAAAAGACACGCATGGCTACGGAAGCCCAGTATCTGTTAGCGCGCTACGTGTTTGAAGATTTAGGCTACCGCCGTTATGAGTGGAAATGCGATGCCTTAAACCAAGCATCTCGCAAAGCAGCTGAGCGCTTAGGCTTCACCTATGAAGGCTGTTTCCGTCAGGCTGTTGTTTATAAAGGTCGTACCCGTGATACAGACTGGTTGTCCATCATTGACAAAGAATGGCCAGCTATCAAACAGCGCTTCGAAGCCTGGTTGGATCCAAGCAATTTCGATGCCAATGGCCAACAAAAGCAATCTCTAAGAGAGATAGCACAAAAGTAAAACAAAGAAACAAAGGATTCCCAGGAGGAATACATGACTCAAGGAAAAATTATCAAAGTTTCCGGTCCCTTGGTGGTCGCATCAGGGATGCAGGAGGCCAATATCCAAGACATTTGCCGGGTCGGCGATCTTGGTTTGATTGGTGAAATTATTGAGATGCGGCGTGACGAAGCTTCTATCCAAGTATATGAAGAAACGTCTGGAGTCGGTCCAGGAGAACCAGTGGTCACAACCGGAGCTCCCCTTTCTGTTGAATTGGGACCAGGTTTGATCTCTCAGATGTTTGACGGGATCCAACGCCCCTTGGAACGTTTCCAAGAAGTTACTGCCAGTGACTTTTTGGTTCGTGGGGTGCAAGTTCCGAATCTAGATCGGGACACCAAATGGGCCTTCGAACCAAGCGTGACTGAAGGGACAGAGGTGGTCGCTGGAGACATCGTTGGGACCGTTCAAGAGACCAATATGGTGGAACACCGCATCATGGTACCCTTTGGTGTCAGTGGACGTGTGACCAAGATCGCAGCAGGTTCTTACACAGTGGAAGAGCCGGTCTATGAGATCGAGCAGGCAGATGGTAGCCTCTTTACTGGAACCCTGATGCAAAAATGGCCAGTTCGTCGAGGCCGTCCCTTTGCACAAAAACTCATTCCAGTAGAGCCTTTGGTTACAGGCCAACGGGTCATCGATACCTTCTTCCCTGTGACAAAAGGTGGAGCTGCAGCTGTTCCTGGTCCTTTCGGAGCTGGTAAAACAGTTGTGCAACACCAGGTGGCTAAGTTTGCCAATGTAGACATCGTAATTTACGTGGGTTGTGGGGAACGTGGAAATGAAATGACGGACGTTCTGAATGAATTTCCAGAATTGATCGATCCAACGACCGGTCAATCCATCATGCAACGGACCGTTCTGATCGCCAACACTTCGAACATGCCGGTAGCGGCGCGGGAAGCTTCCATCTACACAGGGATTACTATTGCCGAATACTTCCGTGATATGGGCTATTCCGTTGCCATCATGGCGGATTCTACTTCTCGTTGGGCAGAAGCTCTCCGTGAAATGTCTGGTCGTCTAGAAGAAATGCCAGGGGATGAAGGCTACCCAGCCTATCTTGGTAGCCGGATTGCCGAATACTACGAGCGTGCAGGTCGGGTCAAGACACTCGGAACCACTGCGCGTGAAGGTTCGATTACCGCTATCGGTGCCGTTTCCCCTCCAGGTGGAGATATTTCAGAGCCCGTAACGCAAAATACCTTGCGAATTGTTAAGGTCTTCTGGGGCTTAGATGCTCAATTGGCGCAACGTCGTCACTTCCCAGCCATCAACTGGTTGAGTTCTTATTCGCTTTACCAAGATGAAGTCGGTCGCTATATCGATCTACATGAACAAATCAGTTGGTCTGAAAAAGTGACCCGCGCTATGAATTTGCTTCAAAAGGAAAGTGAATTGCAAGAAATCGTCCGCTTGGTTGGTCTAGATTCCTTGTCTGAAAAAGACCGCTTGACCATGAATGCGGCTAAGATGATCCGTGAAGACTACCTGCAACAAAATGCCTTTGATGAGGTCGATACCTATACCTCTTTCAGCAAGCAGGTGGCCTTGTTGACCAACATTTTGACCTTTGACCAAGAAAGTCAAAAAGCACTAGAATTAGGAGCTTACTTCACAGAAATCATGGAAGGAACCGTGGCTCTTCGAGACCGCATTGCCCGTAGCAAGTTCATCCATGAGGATCAGTTGGCAACCATTCAAGCCCTGAAAGAAGAAATCGTAGAAACCCTACACCAAATCGTCGCAAAAGGAGGAGTAGACAATGAGCGTGATTAAAGAATACCGTACTGTCAGCGAAGTTGTCGGCCCCTTGATGATTGTCGATCAGGTCGAAGGGGTTCACTACAATGAACTAGTTGAAATCAAGCTTCATGACGGAACGACCCGCCAGGGACAAGTCCTCGAAGTCCAAGAAGATAAGGCCATGGTCCAGCTCTTTGAAGGATCTAGCGGGATCAACTTGGAGAAAGCCAAAGTCCGCTTTACCGGACGTCCCCTAGAACTTCCTGTGTCTGAAGACATGGTCGGACGCATCTTTAACGGGATGGGCAAACCCATCGATGGCGGTCCAGAGATTATCCCAGAGAAGTACTTGGACATTGATGGACAAGCCATCAACCCTGTTTCGCGGGACTATCCAGACGAATTTATCCAGACAGGGATCTCAGCCATTGACCATTTGAATACCTTGGTTCGGGGCCAAAAACTCCCAGTCTTCTCAGGTTCTGGTCTTCCTCACAAGGAGTTGGCAGCTCAGATTGCTCGTCAAGCGACGGTTCTTAATTCTGAAGAAAACTTCGCCGTGGTCTTTGCGGCTATGGGAATCACCTTTGAAGAAGCCGAGTTCTTTATGAACGACCTTCGGGAAACCGGTGCGATTGACCGCTCTGTCCTCTTCATCAACCTAGCTAATGACCCAGCTATCGAACGGATTGCGACTCCTCGGATCGCCTTGACAGCCGCCGAATATTTGGCCTATGAAAAAGACATGCACGTCTTGGTTATCATGACCGACATGACCAACTACTGTGAAGCCCTTCGGGAAGTATCCGCTGCCCGCCGGGAAGTTCCAGGTCGTCGAGGCTATCCAGGTTACCTTTATACTAACCTCTCAACCCTCTATGAACGTGCAGGACGCTTGGTTGGAAAGAAAGGATCTGTGACCCAAATTCCGATCCTCTCCATGCCAGAAGATGACATCACCCACCCCATCCCTGACTTGACAGGCTACATCACCGAAGGGCAGATTATTCTGTCTCGCGATCTCTACAATAGTGGTTACCGCCCACCGATCAATGTTCTTCCATCCCTTTCTCGTTTGAAGGACAAGGGTTCTGGTGAAGGCAAGACTCGGGAAGACCATGCGGCGACCATGAACCAGCTCTTTGCGGCTTACGCCCAAGGAAAACAAGCCAAAGAACTGGCTGTAGTGCTTGGGGAGTCTGCCTTGTCAGATACCGACAAGCTCTATGTTAAATTTACGGACCGCTTTGAGCAAGAATACATCAATCAAGGTTTCACTACCAATCGGACGATTGAGGAAAGTTTGGATCTCGGTTGGGAACTCTTATCCATCCTTCCAAGAACAGAGCTTAAACGGATCAAGGATGAGATGATTGACAGGTATCTGCCAAACAAAGAGGATTAGCCTATGGCACGATTAAATGTAAAACCAACTCGGATGGAGCTCAATATTCTCAAAGAGCGCCTCAAGACAGCAACCCGGGGGCATAAGTTGCTCAAGGATAAGCGGGATGAACTCATGCGTCGCTTTATTGAAGCTGTGCGTGAGAATAATCGTCTGCGCCAAAAGGTGGAGGCAGCGCTGGTGGGCAATATGCAAGATTTCGTGATGGCCAAGTCCTTAGAGAGTGACCTTATGGTAGAAGAAATCTTTGCTGTTCCCACTCGAGAAGTGATGCTCCATATCGAGGAAGAAAATGTCATGAGTGTGCGCGTGCCCAAGCTCCATGCCCGTATCGATAATCCATACGGAGAGGATGAAGGGGACGTGGTTTATAGCTACCTCGCCTCCAACAGTCAAATGGATAGCACGATCCAAGAAATGGGGGATCTACTTCCAGATTTGCTCAAGTTAGCGGAAATCGAAAAAAGCTGCCAGCTCATGGCAGATGAAATCGAGAAAACCCGCCGTCGAGTGAACGGACTCGAGTATGCGACCATCCCAGACCTCAAAGAGACTATCTATTATATCGAAATGAAACTCGAAGAAGCCGAACGCGCCAACCTTGTCAGAATCATGAAGGTGAAGTAAGATACAAAGAGTTGTAGGCGTGTTCAATTACTTGAAAAAGACAAGAACCTCATCGAGGAGCCGCTCCTTGATGAGGCTTTTTTTGCGCCCTCGAACTCTTCTTCCAGGACCCTAATTTTATGTTACTAGTTTGTAACAATGTGACAAGAAAGACGAAATGTTACAAGAAAAATACAGTTTTGTTAAATAGCCAAAAAGGCCTTTTATTATTTTTAAATTGTGATAAGATAGTATGGTAGTTAATTTGTCCAAGAAAATCTTGAGCAAAAAAACAAAGAAAAAAGAGGATAAAAGATGAAATTAAAAGTTAATACGAAAGCCTTGATCGCTTCAACAGTAGCTCTTGCAGTGATTCCATTTACAAAAGCCACTGCAGAAACACTTGAAGATTGGGTAGCTCGCTCAGTAGATGAAATCAAACATGATATCCAACAAAGCGGTGAAAACCAACAAACTTATACCATCAAATATGGTGATACATTGAGTTCGATCGCAGAAGCGCTTGGAATCGATGTTCATGTGTTGGCAAACTTAAACAACATCAGCAACATGGATTTGATCTACCCAGGTACTGTTTTGAAAACAACAGTAAATGATCAAAAAGAAGTAACTTCAGTTGAAATCCAAACTCCTCAAGCAGGTGCGACAGATGCAACCGTTGCAAGTGCTGACTTGACAACAAACCAAGTGACAGTTGATGACCAAACAGTCGCTGTCAACGATTTGTCTAAACCAGTAAACGAAGATAACAAAGCTGTTCCAGTTGCTCCAGCAGCGGAAGCTCAAGAAGCCCCAGCGGAAGCTCCTGTAGTTGAAGTACCAGTAGCAGAAACACCAGCACAACCAGCTGTTCCAGAAACACCAAGCTACGGTGCTCCAGCTACCAATGTTGCAACTCAAAACCCAGAAACAGCCCCAGCTTCTGCTCCTGAAGCTCCAGCAACTCAACCAGAAGCTCCTGCTGAAACACCAGCTCCTGCAGACGAAGCTCCGGCAGCACAACCTGCAGCAGCAGAAACTGTCGCAGCACCAGAAGTGCAACCAGTAGCAGAAACCTCAACGAGCGGAAATACGATTCCAAATGATCCACACCTTCAACCACAAGCGGAAGCTTTCCGTCAAGAAATCGCTGCAAAATTTGGTATCACAAACATTGGTGGTTACCGTGAAGGGGATCCAGACGATCATGGTAAAGGACTTGCAGTGGACGTAATGGTACCAACCAGTTCACAACTTGGAGATCAAGTTGCCCAATATGCTATTGACAATATGGACCGTGCAGGTATCTCATATGTTATCTGGAAACAACAATTCTACATGCCAGTAGACAACATTTACGGACCAGCTAACACTTGGAACCAAATGCCTGACCGTGGTGGAGATACAGCAAACCACTATGACCACGTGCATATCTCATTTACCGAATAATTCAAACCAGAAACATCGAACTAGGCCTAGAGCCTAGTTCTTTTTTGTATGCACAAAAAAAGCCGGAAGAACAATCTTCCAGCCAGACGATGGTTATAAAATATGATCGACTTTTTCCACCTGATAAAGGGCAATCGCCATGATAATGGTTAAGACCAGTAGCATGAGGATAGCTGGTGTCCAAGAGTGGAAGAGAGATTTGCTGTAGCCGAAGAGGATGGGACCAAAGGCTGCAAAGACGTAGCCTCCTGTTTGGGCAAGACCGGAAAGTTGGGCTGTTTTTTCAGGTGTGCTGGATTTCATAGAGAAAGCGACCATGAGGTAAGGAAAGAGCGAACTAACGGAACTTCCAATCAGGGCATTTAATACCAACCAGTAGAAGAAGTTGCTGGTCGGGATTAAGAGCATGGCTACTCCCAGAATCCCTGCTCCGACAACAATGGCAAGCATCAAGCGTCGGTTGCGATCGGATAGTCGTGTGGTCAAACTTGGGATCGTCAAGGAGAATGGGAGACTGATCAAGGTGAACACTGAGGCAAGTAGCCCAGATTCAACCTTTGAAAGGCCAGCTTGAACAGCCATGGTCGGAAGCCAGGTCATACTTGTGTAGAAAAGCAGTGACTGCAAGCCTCCAAAAATCATGATAGCCCAGACATATTTATTGGTATACCACTTGCTACTAGATTCTGTAGTAGCCGTCTTTTTTAGATGGTGGTTGTAGCGAAGGTTAGGAATCCAGATGACCAAAGCAAGAGCACACAAGGCTGTCAAGATGTTGACCAAACCTTGCCAAGAAGTGGCTTTGGTGATCGGAACAGCGACAGAAGAGGCGATCGCTGTGGACATCCCCATAGAAGTGATGTACAAAGTGGTCAGAATGCCTAGTTGGCGGGGTCTGTTCGCCTGAATCAGGCTTGGAAGCAACACATTGAGAAAGGCGATGCCAGCTCCAATCAAGATGGTTCCCAGATAGAGGAAGGGGAGGTTGATAATCCGAATGGCAGATCCGATCGTCATTGCGATCAAAACTAGGAAAAAGAGGCGCTCAATCCCCAACTTTTTAGCAAATTGAATCGCAAAAGGTGAGAAAATGGCAAACGTGAGAAGTGGTAAGCTAGTCAATAGTCCCAGAGAGCTCACATCTACCCCCAAACCAGCAGCGATGTCAGACAAGACTGTCGGAAGCGTAGTAAATGGTGTTCGTAAAACAATCCCAAGCATAATGATGCCTGGGACGAATAGCATAGAATGTGTTTTTTTCATAAATCCTCCTCAGACAAAAATTCTCTTCATTATAACATAGATCGAGCATAAATTGGAGTATTTGTACAAATGAAGGAGAAGGACCGTAGTTTTCACTGCCGTTCGAACTTCGTCAACGTACCTAAGCTCACTAACGTTCGCTAAAGGAATAAGGAACGTAGTTCTCACTACCGTTCGAACTGCATCAATATCTCTAAATTCGGTTGAACTTTCTGAGTTCACCTCGCTCAGTTTTATAAGGACCGTAGTTCTCACTAGCGTTCGAACTGCATCAACGTAGCTAAGTTCACTAACGTTCACTAAGGTACGTAGAAAAAGCCACCGGTTTTGGTGGCTCTTATAGGGAGATTATTATGAAAAAGTTTAGGATTTTCTATCAAACAAAGTTAGGAGGTCTTTATTTGATGGTTTTATTATAAGGCGGTTTGCTTAAAGAAAACTTAAGAAAAGGCGCTGATCGAAAGAATCGGTCTGAAGTCTGAGATGCCTTTACTCACTGAAGAAATCAATGCCAGTTTTGTTGAGTTCATTGACCCGCAACATGAATTTTGTCTTGATTTGAATAAGCGGGCTTCCGAAATTTTCGAGTGCAATCAAACCTTCCAGGGCTTTTAGGACCTGCTTGGCACGGTAAACCCCTTCCTTGTCATTTAAGCCAAGGAGGGCATAGACCTGCATAAATTCTAACTGCATGGAAATACTGGTGTTTAAAATCGGTTTGCGCTTGCGAAGCTGGTTAATTGATTGAAGAAAATTCAGAGCTTCTAGGTAGAGTTCTTTTTTAATAAGATAGTTGGCCAGATTTAACAGCAAAGAGGCCAACGCATTGGCAGAGTAGGCAGAATAACTGCTTTCAAAAAGTTCCAAGGATTCCTTTCGAATCTTAGCGACGACTTCATAGGGCAAGACAGACAAAAGGGCAATGGTGAAGTCTTGCTCAATTTCATTTTGATAGGCAAACGGCACTTCTTGAGCGATTCGTTGAATCGAGACAGGTGCGTCTTCTAGGTGGATTTCTTTTCCCATCGCGTTATTGACATTGATTTCAAGCGAACGCAAATAGAGTTGCCAGAGCTCTTTGTTCTCCTCGGCAACAGGTGATTTTTCGTGCTTTAAGCGCTCAATAATGGACAGAAAATCCATGTTTTCTTGATTGATGTGTTTCATCAAAATGGGGCTGAAATTTTGAATGGTTAAGCCAGGATAATGGGACAAAAAGGTGTCCCAATCCACCCCCATAGACAGCAAGAGTCGAGAGAATGTCTCGATGGTTACTCCTTTTTGAGAACGCTCAAATTGGCTGAGGAACTGAGGAGAGACAATATCTGCAGCGACTTCTTTTAGAGAAAGACCGCGTGCTTCACGAATCTTACGAAATGTTGGACCAAATGGCGAAGATGAGGACATAGGGGGACTTCCTTTCAATTAGCATACCATTAGTATACCTCAAAAAAGGCTGGAATTAAACTCGGAGTTTAATTTTTGACAAAAAAACTAGAAATTCTTCGATTTTTAAGAAAAATGAAACTATAGTTTACATGGCCCTTTTTTAGGGAGGGATTTTTGATAAAATAAGGTCAATTCTAGAAGATACGCTTATAACAAAAGGAGATTTACAATGACGACACAAGAAATTTTACAGCTATTAGATGAAAAGCGCGTGCTCACAGCCCCTGCAGCAGTTGCTTGGGATGAAGTTCAGCGGCAACAAAACCGATTAAATCAAGCAGCGAAGAGACTCAATGGGCCAATTACGGTCACACTGGCTCTCAATCTTCTTTTTGCTTTTACGATTTTTCTCTTAGAACAAAGTCACCTGATGCACGGTTTTCTACTGATGCTCGGATTGATGGGTGGGTTGATTGCGATCAAATATTTTGTATTTGTAGCCCCAGCCAAGCAGGCTCTTGCCAATGCCCGGGCTCTTTATAACCAGGAAATCAGCCAACCAGCCTACCAACAAGGGATGCAAGGTTTCCCACAAAAATTTTATAATTACCACGACCTCTTCCGACTATATAACTTAATCGCAGAAGGCCGTGCCTCTACCTTACCAGAAGCCTACAATCTGCTTGAAATGCAACAATTCCATGAAACGCAAGTGAATCTGCAAGAGGAAGCCAATGCCCTACAAGCTGATATCGCACGTAGCTCAAGGGTCAGCGCTGTTGCTAATGTAGTCACTGCTTACAATACTTATCGCATCCACAAAGATATGTAATGTCAAAAAGATAAAAGATGAAAAAACCTCCCGAGAGTCATGATCGAAAATCAGAGCTCTCGTGGAGGTTATTTTGTTCTCCTGTAAAAAGTAGTTCCGCACGGCATCCATGTACTTAAGTTCACTGGTGCTTGTAAAGAGAATAAGGACCGTAGTTCTCACTGTCGTTAGAACTGCATCAACGTACCTAAGCTCGCTGATGCTCGTAAAGAGAATAAGGACCGTAGTTCTCACTGTCGTTCGAACTGCATCAATGTACCTAAACTCGCTGATGCTCGTAAAAAAATAAGGCACGTAGTTTTCGCTCCGCTCAAACTGCGTCAATATCTCTAAATTCGGTTGAACTCTCTGAGTTCACCTCATTAAGTATTATAAGGATCGTAGTTCTCACTGTCGTTCGAACTGCGTCAACGTACCTAAGTTCGTCTACGCCCCTATTGGACTTGACTCACTAAGGTACGTAGAAAAAAGCCACCGGTTTTGGTGGCTCTTATAGGGAGATTATTATGAAAAAGTTTAGGATTTTCTATCAAACAAAGTTAGGAGGTCTTCATTTGATGGTTTTATTATAAGGCTGATTTCTTAAAGAAAACTTAAGAAAAGACGCTGTTTATAAGAATCGGTCTTAGGTCTGATAAATTGTTACAACAGAAACTATTTAGATTTTTTTCTAAATAGAGTTGACAAACCCATCCGAAAGTACTAGAATCTATTTAGAAAGATATCTAAATAGATTAGAGGAGATAGAGAATGAATTTTGCACAAACATTTAAAGCTTTATCGAATCCGATAAGAAGAAGTATCATAGAACTGCTAAAGGCGGGGAAATTATCTGCTGGAGATATCGCTGGCCACTTTGATGTAGCAGGAGCGACCATTTCCCATCATTTAAGCCTCCTCAAGCAGGCAGATTTAATTCGAGAGGAAAAAGAGAAGAATTTTATCTACTATGAACTCAATACTTCAGTCTTGGAGGATTTAATGGTCTGGCTCGTTGATTTGAAAGGAGACTCTACTGATGAAAACGAATAAAAAACTATTGCTATTAACTTCTATGGTGATCCTTTTCCCCATGCTTTGGGGGCTGATGATTTGGTCGCAATTGCCTAACCAAATCCCGATTCACTTCAATTTTGCTGGCCAGGCCAATAACTTCCAATCGAAACCCCTGGTTGTGTTTGGTCTTCCTATTTTCGATCTCATGGTGCATCTGTTTGTGATCTTTATGATCGGACGTGATCCTAAGAATAGCGCTATGAATGAAAAAATGATCAGAGCGATTTACTGGTTGACCCCAATCGTTTCCTTAAGTACCTCCTATCTCATTTATAGCAAGGCGCTAGGATCTACTACCAATCCATCTGTTTTTGTTTCGGCTTTGCTAGGGCTCATCTTTGTAATCATGGGCAACTACATGCCCAAGCTAAAAGTGAACCATACGGTTGGAATCCGCCTCCCTTGGACCTTACAGAGTGAAGATAACTGGCACAAAACCCATCGCTTGGCAGGGAAGTTGTGGGTCCTCGGAGGGTTGATCCTTCTACTTGAAGCAGGACTTCAGTTTGCTGTCCCTTATGTAATGGGGATCGTCATCCTCGCAATTGTTCTCATTCCGATCCTGTATTCTTATCAACTAAGTCGGATAAGTCGTTAGTATAAAAAACGTAAAAACCAGTGGAAATCCGTGTTAGGGTAACTTCTACTGGTTTTTATAGTGCTTGATTTCATCGTTTTCTTAGCCAAAACAAATTGAAAAAAGAGCGCACCAAATCCCTTCATCTGAAATTGTTTCAGATGAAGTTTCGCTATGAAGGACATAGCCCAGATAACAACATGATGGAATCTTTCTTTGGCATTTTAAAATCAGAAATGTTTTATGGTTATGAGAATATATTTAAGTCGCTTAATCAATTGGAACAAGCTAATGTAGACTATATTGATTATTACAACAACAAACGAATTAAGGAAAAACTAAAAGGATTTAGTCCTGTGAAATACAGAACTAAATCCTTTGGATAGCCTATTTGTCTAACTTTTTGGGATCAGTACACCCTGTTTCAATTAAATTAATTCATATTTTTTGAAATTAATCCGTAGATATCATTCTGAAAAGCATTGATATTACGCTATTTTTAATCCAACTGAAACTCATACTTTCCAAACCAGGTCTTAAGAAAGCTCGTAAAGCATCACAATTATCAAAACGTTAATCAACACGCTTATATCAACGTTTACAGACATTTAAGAAATTTCTCTTGGATGTCTTTTTTTGTCTAGCTTAATTTTACAAATTGGGCAATTTAGGTTACTCAATAATATAAAAAATATAAAAATTTAAAGTTCGAATTTTAATTTTAAAAAAAGTAATTATTATTGAATATCTGTTCAAACATTCTTTCTTTTATAAGGTTAATATAAGTATATATACTTTAAAAAAGGAAGTCAAACATCTTGCTCATAGATTTTTGCATTTTTAAAAAATACATTTTGTCATATAATAATGTGGGAAATTGACGGATTCCTTAAATAATCATATAATACGAATATGTAAACCCTTACATACTATTCTACTTATACTTGATAAAATGCAAGTCCTTGAGGATCTATAAATATATAGACACTCTTCTATTTATAAAGTGAAATAAAGAATCACGGAGAAAGTTTATGGATATTAAAGAGACATTCAACCAGCTAGACAATACAAAATTTAATGATTTCAATAATCGCCTTGAAGGTTTTGAGAAACTTTTTAAAGACAAAAATTATTTTACCCATCCCGAAGATTTTAGCTCAATCTTTAGCATTTTGGTAAAGTATGGAAAAAGTACAAGTAAATATATTTTATCGAAAGGAGAGATATATGAGTGAAATAGTTATTAATGCTCAGAATTTATCTAAAAATTTTTATAATTTTGATTCAAGACTCCCATTTATCAAGAGATTTTTGAAACGTAATCAAATAACGATTCGAGCTGTTCAAGATATTAGTTTTACGATTAAGAGAGGGAGTATAGTTGGCTTTATTGGGAGTAATGGAGCTGGTAAATCCACAACGATTAAAATGTTGACTGGGACTCTTTATCCTAGTTCCGGAAAATTAGAAGTGAATGGAGAAATTCCATTTAAAAGAAGTATAAATTTTAGAAAAAAAATTTCAATAGTAGTAGGAAATAAATTACAGTTATTTCAAGATGTTTCGGCTATGGATTATTTTCAATTGATTGGTACTTTATATGAGGTAGAACCGGCGATTTTACAAGAACGAATTCAGGAATTAAGCAATTTGTTGAATGTAAAAGATCAGCTTTACCAGCAGGTCCGGACCCTCTCTCTTGGACAAAAAATGAAAATGGAGTTTATCGCGGCATCTTTAACAAGTCCGGAAATATTATTTTTAGACGAGCCTACTATAGGGTTAGATATACAGTCTAAAAAAGATATCAGAACATTTTTAAAGAAAATGAATGAAGAATGTCATACTACTATTATTTTAACGAGTCATGATATGGATGATATTTCGTCTGTTTGTGACGAATTAATCGTCATTGACAAAGGAAAAATTATTTTGCAGGAGTCAATGGATGTTATTTTATCTAAATTTTCTGATTTTAAATATTTAAAGATAAAAATGACATTAGATTTGGTACCAGAGTTATGCTCTGTTAAAGGAGTAGTAGTCATTTCTCAAACAAAATCGGAATGTATACTAAAAATACCTAGAGATTTTGTCTTTGAGACATTAGAATCAATCAATAAGCTTGTAGATATAGAAGATTTTGAAATATCAAATCTTTCTTTAGAAGAAATTATTTTACAAAACTATTTTACAAAAAAGGAGCACAATTGAAAAAAGAAATGTCTATTATTCTGATATCATTTCGATCTATTTTGAACTATAAATCAAGTGTACTATTGTTAATGTTACAGGCAAGTATACAAATTATGATATCAGTATTTTTATGGACGTATATATATCAGAGTAACCAGATAAATATAGCAGGATATGATTTTACCTCAATGGTTCAATACTATTTGGGGACTATAATTTTTTCATATTTTGTTTTTTATCCAGTTGATTGGGAAATCAATGACGATGTTCATTCAGGAAATTTTTTTAGCATATTAATAAAACCTGTTACTTTTTATAAGTATTATTTTTGTAAAATGCTTGGAGATAGGCTTGCTCATTTATTATTTATCATCATTCCTGTCATTTTATTCTCCAGTGTTTATTACAAGAATGAGTTATTAACCATTGAAATTCTTATTTTAGGAAGTATTGCAATTATTCTATCTATGGTTCTATGGTTTTTAATATCATGTTGTGTAGGTATGCTTTCTTTTTGGTTAGAAAATATATTTTTTGTCCTTACTGTTAAAGAAATAGTAATTCAGTTTTTATCAGGAATATTATTGCCTTTAAGTTTTTTTTCAAATAATTTTCGTCTGTTTTTAGATGTATTACCTTTTAAATACTTAGTATATGAACCGCTTCAGATGTTTAGTAATGATACATATAAATTAATAGACTATTTGAGAATTATTTGTATTCAATTGATTTGGTGCATCATTTTTTATATTATATCAAGATTCATATTGAGAAAAGGAGTGGAGCACTTCTCAAATGTGGGAGGATAAAATGTTTAGAATAAAAGTAATTTTTAGGCTACTTCATTTTGGTTTTAAATCTGATATGAATTTTCATTTTGACTTCTTTTGTGGTCTATTTTCGTCGATACTGTGGATTGGTTTACCTATTGTATTTTTTAGATTGATTTTCTTAAACATAGACTCTTTTAATGGTTGGGACTATTATCAAATTTTATTTTTGGTAGGTTCCTACACTATTGTAGATGGAGTTATGATGGGATTGTTAATTAGAAGTATGGGAATTTTAGAATCAGATATTTTGAGTGGTAACTTGGATCAAATTTTATTGAGGCCGTTTGATACTCAGTTGTTCTATATTTTTAGATCATTTAATTTAGTTCAATTCGTGAATACTTTTTTTGGTCTTGCGATCATTTTTATAAGTTATGGAAATTTAAATGTACATTTAAATTCATTAAAAATATTATTTTATATCCTTTCTTTAATGTGTGGTTGTATTATATATTATTCAATTTGGTTTCTAATAACGATTAGTTCATTTTGGTTCCCAACTAAATTTTCAAAAGTAGATGTATTTTTGAATTATATTGGAATTTCTAAGTATCCATATAATATTTTTACAGGTATTAACAGATTGATCACTATGTTATTTGTTCCCAATTTATTAATTGCCAATCCTGCAGTATTAATATTTTTAGGGAAAGATACATTGAACCTATTTTTCTATCAAATAGTTTTTACAGTTTTTTTGATTATTATCAGTCGTACAATTTTTAGAAAAGGATTGAAAAAATATGAAAGTGCAGGAAGATAAACAATGTTGTTCAGTTATATGTTTGACTAAAGGAAGTGATTCGCTGTACTTTGTTTTGTGGTCATTGAAACATCAGATAATTATAAACTATAATTTAAAGAATAGTATTATTAACTTATAGGTGCTAAGAAAAAATTTAAAGAAATTCCCTCATTCAATCAAACTTATTCATATTTTTTAAAATAAGAAAATAGTTGGATTTTGATGATGGTTGATATAAAGCTAAACTGAAAGTACCTGAAATCCAACTGTGTCAAACCAGGTCATACGATCTGTGAGAAAAAGAACACATAACAAAAAGAGGAGCTTCACAATAAAGTTCCTCTTCTTTTATATATCCGAATCATTATTCTTATTTCAAAAAAGGTAGTGAAAAAGGTAGTGATTCGGTTGATTTATATTGCAATGTAGTGAAATTTAAAATTTCAAGAATCGCTTAAAATCAAGGTTTCTCACATCTATTGACGTGTAGTGAATCCCTATTTCACTTCTGTAAAGGTTAAGTATTATCTATTTTAGCTGTTAGAAACGTTTATATATCAACGTTTTTGTAATGTTCCTTAGTGAAAGGTAGAGCGAATGGTAGAGTAGTTATTGCGTTAGTTCAGCAATCTTATCAAGATAAATACCCACAGCTTCTAACTTTCGTTGTGGTGCTAATTCAGCGTAAGTATCCATTGTAGTTGAAATTGATTTATGTCCCATTCTGACTTGGAGTTCTTTCCAGTTTGTGCCAGCATTAAGCAACATTGAAGCATGAGTGTGTCGGAATAAATGGAAACCATAATCTGGTAATCCTAGACCTGCTAATCTATTCTTGAGAGTTGTTCGCTCGTTTCTATCACACATATAGTTTCCGTATATTGTTGGGAAAATCAATTTTGTTTCAGGTTTATTGTGTAATTTAAGATACTCGTTCATTTCATTGTGAAAATCTCGAAGTTCTTCAAGTATAGACAAAGGAACTGGAATAGAGCGATTACCTGCATCGGTTTTTGGAGTTGCTTTACAGATGACTTTCCCTTTTGTTCCAGTCTTTTTGTTAGCGGTTTTCCAAAGTAATGTTTTGTTGACACTAATGGAGGATTCTTCGAAGTTCAAATCATCAATTGTCAATGCCAGTAACTCATTTATACGCAAGGCTGAAGCTAAGAGTGTGTTACAAATCAACTTAAACCGTCGATTGGCTCTACTGTTATCTAAACTTTCAAGATAATTAAGCCACCTAGCGAGACTATCATCATGTAAAACCATGATACGTTGCTTGCTAGACTTGGGCTTGGGTGGAATCTTGATAGTGTTGACAGGGTTAGAGGTCAGACCATAGTTAGTAATGCCATAGTCAAAAATATCTTTCAACTTATGGATGACAGCACCGAAATCTTTTGCACATCCTTTATTTGCACGCTTCACACCAGATTCAACTGATTTTTTTGATTTCTTTGCTAGGTCATTTAACCATAGCTGAATATCGGCAGATTCAATTTTACCTGGTTTGTAATCTCCGAATTTAGGAATAATATAATTATCTAGGTAGCCCCTTACCCTATTTAATGTATTATGTGAACTAACCCAAGTTTGATAAGCTTGAAACCAAGCTTCAGCTAAATCTTCCAGCGTATTAATAGACACATTCTCTTTTCGAGTAAATCTATTTCTTTCAAATTCTAAGCGAGCTTGAATAACTTCTCTATCAAGTTGCTTAAGTGTTTTTGCAGTAATAGTTGTTGTGACCTGTTTACCAGTTTTAACATCCTTACCAAGAAATGCTCCTTTCAGTGTATATGAAATGGATTTATCTTTTTTGATTTTTTTAATGACCTTTTTGCCATTATGGATAATTGTTTCAGTTTCCATGTTTGCCTTTCTTCAGGGATATTGAAGTAGGCTAAAATAGTTACCACTCTTTCTTTTAGATAGAACTATTTTAGCACAAATTTTCAATATTAGGATTGTAAGAAGTTAATAACATCATCTAGTAAATAGAAGACAGTTCGTGTTCCTTCAATTGGAGGTTCTAATCTTTTTAATCCTTTTTGTTCCCAAGTTTTTAGTGTATTCGGAGAGATATTCAACTGCTTCAGTAATTCTCGTTGTTGAATTATCTCTAGCGGTCTGTTCTGCTCTTTGATTTGAATGAGCTTGATAAGTGTTTGCAATAATTGTTCAATTTGTTCTAACTTTTCGTTATTCATCGCTGTCTTTCTCCTCTGCATTGGTAGCTTGGAACCGATTTGGATTATGCCGTCGAGAATCTAGATATTTGGCGAAGAAATAGGTGCGTTCAATAATGAGTCCTAACAAATTTGTATTGTTTGCTCGTGCATACCAAACTAGCTCTTCAAATTCGGTAAAGTCATTTTCTTCGATAATATCAACTGCTTCATGAATAAAATCTGATGTCTTCGCCTCCATTAAGAATTTATCCAAATCAAAGCCACAACCAACTTCAATATCTTCGATATTGTAAGGGGTCTTGTCAGGATTTTCTGCATGTGTAAAATAGTCAAATAAACCTGTTGGAGACATAACAACTTCGACATGTGCTGGACCGTTTAGTTTATCGCTGATGATATTTGATACTTGGGAATAGCTTTTCAACGAATCAAAGAAGAAAGCACCGTGTTTGTGTGACTTTTTGAACTCTCCTGTTTGTCTATTGACGTCCTTATCATGCCAAGGACTAAGAATAAAGGGGATATGAAGTTCCTCTAAGATATTCAAGTAGTCTTCAGGAACACTCTCCTTGTAAAAGAGAAATGTCCATTTGGTTGAACGTTGTTCTTTTGCCATATATCTTTACCTCGCTTGTTATTATCGTTCTATCTATAGGAGAATATGAGTGCAGTTTTCGGAATTTTTTGAACAAAATTTGTGATTATTGATTATTGAGCTATTGGGGGTCGTAGTAACCCCAATAGCTCATAGTTGAATGGAACATAATAAAAGGGGGGCTGTTTGGCTCTTGCTAATGCAAGCCACAGCCCCCAAAGATTAACGTTTTTTACCAGTGAACCATAATTGATTGCCTACTCGAATAGGAGCTGAGAAATAGTAATCAGTATGCTGACTAGCAATTTCCTCTTTTAATAGTGCTTCCATATCCTTTAGAATTTTTTGTCCCTGTTGGTCTCTTGGAACTTTGATGAAGATAGTGACAGAATCAGTCTGAATATCAACCATACATTTACGGACAGCTAGATTAAATCCGTTGTTTACAGGGGTTGATGTTGGTACAGTCTGATGTTCAGGACTTGTTACTTTCTGCACTTTTTCACGTTGAAATAAGAAATTTCTAAGAGAAAAAGTATGATAAATAGATTTCGCATAGTTCATAAGTCTGTCTGTTTTCCACCGTTTGACAATTTCTATTCCAATCAATACCAAGGATAAGGACAAGCAAATGAGAGCTAGTCCGTAACTAATAGAACTGATTTTATCAGTAATAGTTGTGACAGTCTCCAACTTGAACAGAGTATTGGTATTCAATTGAATAGATAGACTATTGAAAAGCCAACCGAACAAATACAAGATAGGAGCGATGAGAAGCAGATTCAGAATGAAATTGAAACTTCTCATGAAATAGGTTTTAGTTGTCATAGGATACCTCGTTTAGTGTAGTAAGTTGGGCAGAGCAGAGGGAGAACCTGATAAGGGTGTTCATTATCAATAACTTGAATGATACCTGTACCATGTCCAGTTGGAATAACAATCCCTTCAGGATCTAAGTCAGGAAATAAAAATTGGGTGGTTTTCTGATTGATATTTCCAATTTGCAATAATACGTTAAGCTGTTCCCTTACTGATATGGGAATGCTGTTATGGTCAAAACGCTGGCTTACCAAAAAGAGATGGATTTTGGTAGCACGTCCCAACAAGGCAATCTGTGAGAGTAAGGAGAAAAAGGCTTCTTTGATGTTCTTATTGACTCCCTCTGATAGAGCAAGCACTTCATCAATGACAATGGTTAGATGGGTAAATTGATGGTTAGGATTATCATACAAGATAGCTTGCCTTTTCTGAATGAGAGTTGCACACTGACTTAATTGCTCATTAACCTGTGAAACAAAATCGGATTTTGAACGATTTTCGACAGGGTGGATAACCGCAATGTGATTTTCTCTAGCCCATCGGCTTGGTGTATCGAATTTTGGGTCAATTATAATTAAGTCAGACATATGTTTCGGAACACTCAGAAAGTACGTTAAAGCATAGCTTTTCCCAGAGCCTGAATTTCCAGCAATAGCCCAGTGATTTATCTTTTCAAGGTTTAGTTCAAAGTGCTTCATAATGGGAATTTTTCCTTGTGGTAGGCTAGCTGAAAATTTATCCAAATCAGGAATAGTTAAACGTTCTGAAATTCCTCTTTCCCAAGGGAAGAATAAACCACGTTTAATGTGTAAGTCATCCGTTTCTAGAGGGACAAAATAGGTAGCGTTTTGTTTTAGGAGTGTGTATTGTGGATAAAGTGAAGCATTGGCAATCAGATAGATTTTTTTGTACAGGTCATCATCAAGGATATAGGCACATGGCAGACGAGGGACAAAGATAAACCCGTCTTCTTGAATAACAATATTAAAAGAATTGGTGTAGCTGGTTTCTCCCTGCATTAAAGCCCCCAGAGCCATGTTTAGGCTCTGGAGCAGGTAAGATTGCAGGTAAGATGGGTTCAGCACATCACGAGATTGTGAACTCATTACCGAACCTCCTTGATACCATTTGCTCGGAAGTAAATGTTATATTTTACTTCGCAGGCTTGTAGAGTGTCAAATTGAATCATGGATTGAAAAGCTGGAAGCTCAATCGTATCTTCAAATTTTACTTGGAAAGGGTCTTGCCCTTCCTGTACAAACCATGCTTTATAGGCTACGATTTCTCCGGTTGGTTTTCCTTCTTCAAACCGTTGTTGTGGTTCAAGTTCGGTACTAAGTGAGTAAATCGGTTGTTTTTGACTGATAATTTTATCAGCCAACGTAGTTGTATAACCACCTTTTGTGGTTTTCATTTTGAATGCCATCGGCAGTTCCTCCTGTGTAAATAGAAAATAATGTGAATGAGCCATGCTCGGTTTTAATCATGAGCTGGATACTGTATCTAGGTCATATCTATCACCTCCTATATATAGGAGATTCAGGATATGGTTTTCGGAATTTTTTGAAAAAAACTAGTAGTCTTTTTGTTGACTACTAGTTAATTTATTATGATTGTATTTTTTTAAGAACCTGTTTACAGGCTTCCTTATAGTACTTTTTAGCAGTCTTATCAGACCGACCAACTAGTTGACTAGCTTTTGTAGCATTTAGACCATTTTCAAATATAGCTTTAAAAACGATACGATGTTTTTCATCTAATTCAGCTAATGCCTCACAATAAAGTTGCTCTTCAACTTCCATGATGGTATAGTCTTCACCAGAACAAGAATTACTTTGAATAAGTTCTTGAAGTGTCGTTTCACGTCCATCATTGGATACAATGAAGTCTAAACTGGATACTTGATGGTATCTAATTTTACGTTGATAGTTTGCTTCTTCTTTATCCATGTCATTTAGAATTTTCAACCAAAACTCTTGTTTATCTGGTTCAAGATTAGCTACTAATTCGGCGTTTGTTGGGTAATGTGTTAGCATATACACCTCTTCTAACAGCCTGTTTTAGGAACAGAAAGAAGCGTATATGAGCAAAAATTGATTGCCGATAGGTGCAAAATGGCACACCAAATAGACGGCGAAACAATTCTATACAAGATATAACCTTTATCGCTATATCATCATATCTGTTTCAATCCGTTCCATTTGGTGGCCACCATTTGGGACTGTATTAAATATTTCTGCAAGATTTCTCTTACACTATTATCTTACTCAAAATCTAATGAGGTTTTGTATTATGCTCTTCGTTAGAAAATGGTAAAATATAAATGAGTGGGAGGCAGAAATCGCATGCTATCTAAGGAAGACAAACAAAAAGTAAAAGAGATTATTGAAGCTAATAAATGGTATACATATGAGGAAGCTGAATCTGAGTTGAGAAAGCATTGGAATCCTGATAACGATAAAGATGGTGATTACTTAACCATGAAACGTAGTCAGATTCAAAAGATATTGCGTTCAGACATTATCGGCACTTATTTGGAAATTCATAAACGAAAAAAAGACCAGTCTGACGATGACTGGTTTATCAAAACTATTTATGGTTGGCCTCAAAAAGAACAATTCTATCTAGATTATAGCGATGGAACAGAAAAAGAGTATTATGAGGAACTACATGTATTTCCCAAATATGATAAGCTTTTCTTGGATTCGGATTTGGAGCAGAGTATAATTTTATCAGCTTTTGATGAATTGCTGAATGATGTTGATAAAGTTGAAATGAGGGAGATTTATGAGGAACTGAATGGATCATTTGGCAAAGGGAAAACTCCATTTTTAATGACAGAACCATATCTTTTTGCATTGAAACACGAAATAGAGAGGCGACAATACCCTACGAAAATTCTTTATCTTGATCCACATTCGCCCAAAGAAATCCTTTCTAGGCTGTCAGAAAAATCAACCCAAGAAAGCCTCCAAACCGAAATGTTTTCTGTGATAGATGAATTTATTCAAAATGTTAATGACAAAGTATCTATTCATCAATCAGCACGAGATGTTGAAAAGCAAAGATTTCAAGAGATTTCAAGTTTTTTCAAAAAATGGGAATTCATTTATCCCTCACAAATAATGGCATTAGAGAGTGTACTCATAAATGAGGGGCTTCTTGAAAAATTCAATAATACTTTTCAAGTGTTTAGCCAACCGTTTGAATATGTGATTGATGGTGATATCATAAAAAACAAGCTAATTAAAAAATATTTATCAGAAAATGCTGAATCGCTCTCTAGAGATGAATTAGTTCAAGGGCTAAAAAAATCTATTTATTCATTTGAAAAATATGAACTGACAAAATTTGAGATTGCTTTATCAAAAGATACAGAATTTATAAGTGATTCAGCTATGTTCAGATATAAGATTTCTAGGCGAATACATCAAATATTTAGAAGTTTAAATGTGGATTCCATTCTATTTGAATCACTTGATAATGCAGGGATTCATGAATAGTATTAATGTATTTTTAATTTAGTAAATTATTAACCGAAAATAACATTTAGTAAAAAATTAAAATTAGGAGGATACTATGTTTAATAATGTAGCTGTTAATGCAATTGACCTAACAAAAGATTTTCTACTGGAAAAAAATAAGAAGGTGTCGGTACTAAAGGGAGTGACATTATCCGCGGATTATGGTGAATTTATCTCCATATTAGGTATCAGTGGCTCAGGAAAGTCAACTTTGCTAAATTGCTTAGCAAGTTTATCAGAGCCATCTAGTGGCGAGGTTGTTATAAATGGTGTGAATCCATATAGGCTAAAAGATGGCAAACTGGCTAAATTTAGATGTGAAGACATTGCTATTATTTTTCAAAATTATAATCTAGTTCCTGCTCTACCAGCATTGGAAAATGTTACACTACCTCTAAGACTTTCAGGGAAGACTGCCGATAGGAATCAAGTAAAAACCTTATTGGATAATCTGAATTTTAAAGCCGACCTATCGTCATTAGTATCAACACTATCAGGAGGAGAACAGCAGAAAATTGCTATTTCTCGTGCTATTTTATCAGATAGTAAGGTTATTTTTGCTGATGAGCCGACTGGTGCTTTAGACAGTATTTCTCGGAACTTGATTTTTGAATCGCTTAGAAAGATGGCTGATGAGGGGAAGTGTGTTTTAATGGTTACACATGACATTGAGCTTGCATCTAAAACAGATAAAGCATTTATTTTAAAAGATGGTTACATTTCGCAAGAAATTACTAATCCATCAGCAGAAGAACTTTATCAGGCTCTTGAAACTATTGGCAAGTGAGGTGAGAGTATATGTTAAGACTTATTGTGTATCAGTTTCAGTATTCAAAGAGACAATGGTTTGGGACAATTCCATTATTACTTGTATCTAGCCTGATTGTTGGGACATCTTTATTTGGCATTACTAGCTCATCAAGAACTTCAAATATTAATGCTTCGCAACTTTTTCAGATGTTGATTATATTTGGAGGTACTACTCTATTTTTTCTCATTTCAAATAATATAAGATTGCTAATAGACATATTTAGAAAGGACTACGAGTTATGGACTATCTTAGGTGCGAGTAAATCTCAGCTATCTTTACTTGTAGCTGGTCAATTTTCTATAATGGCAGTCATTGTTAGCAGTTTTGGGACAATCCTTTCCTTCGTTGTGACAGATAGTTACTATAAATTTTTACAAAATTTATTAGGAAGAGATGAATTACCTGATTTGGTTATTACATCCAATATTCAGACTGTATTATTGAGTATTTTAATAGTACCAACAATTGTTGGATTAGGAGCTTATTTTTATTCTATTCGATTATTAAAAAAAGAATCAAATTCAAAATCAAATGGTAGAAATTGGAGAGTTAAGGCGACTAAGTTTATTAATATTTCTGTTCGTCTATTCTTATGGTTATTGTGTATAGGTATTATTATTTCAGCAGGTTTTACCAATAATAGAGAAGTGATTGTGATACAATCTGGTATGATTTTATTTTTATTGATTACTCATATATTAATTATTCAAGTTCTATCTCCGTCCACCCAGATTTGTTTAATAAAATTATTAATGAAGATTCTCCCATCTGAAAATTATGCAATCAATACAAGTTTTTGGAACCTACTATACAATCCTAGTTATTTGAAGAGTATACAGACTTCGATGACTATGGGGATAACTCTCATTTCTGGATTCATCCTCTATACCAGAAATATGTACTCATTTATGGATACTATAAATAGTGTCCACGAAGCAAGAGCCTCCTTCATTGCCTATCTATCTGCACCAATTGTGCTTATTATTACTAGTTTTATTTCTATCACAATATTATCTTCTAATAAAGACATTGAAGATATTAGACAGTTACAAATATTGGGCATAACAAAATTACAACTTTTTAAAATACGTATTGCAGAAGCAATAATGCACTCAATAATAATTTCATTGGTCTCTGTAATTTTTAATGCTATTGTGTTAATGTTAGTAAGCTTTATAGGGCAACGTTTAGGGCAGAGTTTAGCAGAAATAGCAGGTTTTTGGCAACCTAGCCTTATTATTCTTTGTTTGTTAGTTATCTTTTATTGTATTACAAAGGGGTTTTATTTATTTAAAGATAGATAAATTGGAAAAGTTATAGAGAGGATTACAATGTCAAGTGATAAAATTTTTGAAATACCTATTCCTAGTGATAATGATGGATTTGTTGTTTTAAAATGTCCAATTTGTAGTGAAAAATTTATGATTCAAGTCCAAGATGTAAATGATGATAGCTTGATAGATGTTTGGTGCCCTAAGTGTGGTCTCAAGAGTGATAATTATTTAGATGATGATGTAAATGATTTGGCAGAAAATATAATTCAAAACTATGTTGCTGATTTATTAAATGATTTTTCGAAGGATATGGAGAGAACATTTAGAAACAATAAAAATATACAATTTAAAGGAAGTAATAAGATAGCTAGGGAATCAGAAATGCCAATTGGAAGAAAGGTTGGAGACTTCGAAGAGAAAAAATACTTGTGTTGTGATAAAGTAGTAAAATTACGAACTACAACAAAATTCGAAGGCGGTTATTGTCCGTTTTGTGGGGAGTTAGTAGATGGAGATTAATAAAAAAGAACTTAGAAAAATTAGCAGAAGATTTAGAACATTGGCTTCAAATGTGATGAATGCTTATTTCGGAGAACAGACAGATGCATTAATAGAATTTATAGATTATGTTAAGGGGACATCTTTGATATTTGATTATGTTGAGAGCTTAGCTTATGATATAGAGGGGTTAGAATCAGAACTCGATAAAATTGCTTCCTCATATGGAAGTAAAGCTTTAGAACTGGGGGCTGATAGCCGTAGAAGAACTTATCTTTTATATAGAGCTTTTGACTATATTGCCCTTAAAAAGTTGTCTACAACTGATTTTGGACGGTACTATGCACATAGTAAAAAATATCAAGATATGGCAAAAGCATTTGGTGATAGGTTGATTTATCCATTTGTTATAGAAATTGAGGAGTATATTAAGGATATTGCGACCGATATGGGATTTGATAATGATAGTTCATATTATATAACGATTAATAGTTCAGGAGTACAAGTAAATATTGCTGAACATGGTAGTACAGTTAATGCTGAGCAAGGAAATATCATTAATAAAGAGGAAATTTTTAGAGCCATAAAGAATGTGGAGGATGCTATTGAAACAATAGGAAATAGTGAATCTAAATCAGTACTCAAGCAAAACTTAGAGATTGTTAAAAATGAGGTTCAAGAAGTACAACCTAAAAAGGCAATTTTGACTTCAGCTTTTAATACAATGAAATTCATCGCAACTACTGTTGCCTTAACCCCTGATTTAGCAGAAGGAATTAAATTGCTTGCCTCAGTAATTGGAATAAAAATCTAAGAAAGAGACATTTTTTAGGTGAGAATATATGAAAAGCTACAAATTGTAACTTGGAATATAAAAGCTCTGCAAAAACATAAAAAATCAAAAAGCCCTGCCATCGAAATGATAGCAGGGCTTAACTTCAATATCCAAATGATATATTTATCTAAAAAGGTAGAGTAAAAGGTAGAGTTCTTATTGATTTGTAGCACAATTTATTGAAATCCAAAAATTCAAAAATCGCTTTAAATCAATATTTTGACGCCTGTTGACGTGTACTGAACCCCTTACTTAACCTCTGTAAACACAACGTGTTTGCGAAGTTTTGGTGAGTATTTCTTCAATTGAAGACGGTCTGGAGTGTTACGTTTGTTTTTAGAAGTAAGGTACAAGCGTTCACCAGATTCTTTGTGTTCAAGTGTAATATTTACGCGCATGGTATCTCCCTTCTATTATTCAGCTGATGCAGCTTTAGCGATCTTACGTCCTTTGTAGTATCCTTTAAGTGATACACGGTGTGAACGTGAGTAATCTCCAGTTGCTTCGTCAAAGTTTACAGATGGAGCTGTTACTTTGTAGTGCGTACGACGTTTGTTTTTCTTCGCTTTTGATGTGCGACGTGCAGGTACTGCCATTTCGTTTTTCTCCTTTTAAGATATAAATTCAATTAGGTTTGATTTTCATCAACTTTAACAGTATAACAAAACTTTTTTGTAAAGTAAAGTTACTTGACAAAAAATTGTTAAAAAAATCTCCCGCCCCATCAAATGGAACAGGAGTTCTCCTTAAAGGTCTATTTCAAATGGCTCATCAATCGTTTCCGAAACGTATTTGCCATCCTTTTTTCGTTGTTTGACACATTCTGTCAGCAGGTACTCGATCTGCCCATTGACCGATCGAAAGTCATCTTCTGCCCATGATGCGATAGCAGCATATAACTTGGCTGACAATCTAAGTGGAATCTGTTTTTTCTTTTGGTCAGCCATTCTTAATAGAGACTTCCCGTATTAACAATTGGTTGTGCATCATGATTGCCACAGAGAACGACAAGAAGGTTCGAAACCATGGCAGCCTTCCGTTCTTCGTCTAGCTCTACAATCTCTCCTTCGCTCAGGCGTTCAAGGGCCATTTCAACCATCCCAACTGCTCCGTCGACAATCATCTTCCGCGCATCGATAATGGCAGAAGCTTGTTGGCGTTGAAGCATGACAGCTGCGATTTCTGGAGCATAGGCCAAGTAGGTAATACGAGCTTCTAGAATTTCGAGTCCAGCATCTTTTACACGTGCTTGAATCTCTTCTCGAATACGACTGGCCACAATTTCACTGGAGCCTCTTAGGCTACCCTCATCTGCCTGGCCGTCTCCTGTCGTATCGACATTAGGAGCTACATCATAAGGATAGATGCGGACAATATTACGAAGAGCACTATCACACTGCAATGAGAGATATTCTTTGTAGTTATCTACATTGAAGACTGCTTTAGCCGTATCCACTACACGCCAAGTGACTGCAATACCGATTTCTACAGGATTTCCCAAACAGTCATTAATCTTCTGACGAGAGTTGTTCAAGGTCATCACTTTTAAGGAAATATTCTTTTTACCTGTCTCGATAGAAATATTGTTACCTTCTGCTGTTTTACGGACAGACATGGGTGACTTGGTGGTGACATCACCACTTTGGCCCAAGCGGGTGTTATTGGCAGGATTGACAGCGACACAGAAGGGATTGACAAAGTAAATACCCGCTTCTCGAATGGTTCCAATATAGTTCCCAAACAAGGTCAAAACCAAGGCCTCTTGCGGTTTAATGATTTTAATCCCCGCATAGCACACCAGACTAGCAATAAAGAGAAAAATACAGGTAATAACTGCAATCGCAAGTGGAAAACCTTCTGGTAGACTAGCAATCGCACTAATAAATGCTAAAACTAAGACGAGATCCCCAACTAGCAAGCATATAAGGGCAGCTAAGCCGTTTTTCTTTTGGGTTAAAATTTTTTCTTCCATGGGACGAACCCTTCTTTCTTTGTGATATCTAAATGATATCACTTTGCTTACAAAAGTCAAGATATAACTGTAAATTATTTTAGCAAGAAAGCGAGCAAGCTGAATTGTCTGAAAATTCAAGAATTTTCTTCTGTCGTCTGCTCCTCCAAAGTTCTTGCCTATCTTTGTGGCCTCTTTTATGCTATAATAGTAAAAAATGTAACGAGAGGAATGACATGACAGAATTAGACAAACGCCATCGTAGTAGTGTCTACGATAGCATGGTAAAATCTCCCAACCGTGCCATGCTTCGCGCGACGGGAATGACCGATGAAAGCTTTGAAAAACCAATTGTCGGAGTGATTTCGACATGGGCGGAAAATACCCCTTGTAACATCCACCTTCATGATTTTGGAAAATTGGCCAAAGAAGGTGTGAAAGATGCAGGTGCTTGGCCGGTCCAATTTGGCACCATTACAGTTGCGGATGGGATCGCTATGGGAACACCAGGGATGCGCTTCTCCCTAACGTCACGTGATATCATCGCGGATTCTATCGAAGCGGCTATGGGCGGTCACAACGTCGATGCTTTTGTAGCCATCGGGGGCTGTGATAAGAACATGCCTGGCTCGATGATCGCCATTGCCAATATGGATATCCCGGCGATCTTTGCCTATGGTGGTACCATTGCACCGGGTAATCTGAACGGCAAGGATATCGACTTGGTTTCTGTTTTCGAAGGGATCGGGAAATGGAACCATGGTGATATGACCGCTGAAGAAGTGAAAGATCTTGAATGTAATGCCTGCCCTGGCCCTGGTGGCTGTGGTGGGATGTATACGGCTAACACCATGGCGACAGCGATTGAGGTCCTTGGGCTGAGCTTGCCCGGTTCCTCTTCTCACCCTGCTGAATCAGCTGATAAAAAGGCGGATATCGAAGAAGCAGGTCGTGCAGTTGTGAAGATGCTGGAGATGGGACTCAAACCTTCTGACATCTTGACCCGTGAAGCTTTTGAAGATGCGATTACAGTGACCATGGCGCTCGGTGGTTCTACCAATGCCACTCTTCACTTGCTTGCGATCGCTCACGCAGCTAATGTGGACTTGACGCTGGAAGACTTCAACGATTTCCAAGAGCGCGTACCTCACTTGGCAGACTTGAAACCTTCAGGGAAATACGTTTTCCAAGACCTTTACAATGTCGGTGGCGTGCCAGCTGTCATGAAATACCTTCTGAAGAATGGGTTCCTTCATGGGGATCGTATCACCTGTACTGGTAAAACAGTAGCTGAGAACTTGGAAGCCTTCGCTGATTTGACACCAGGTCAAAAAGTCATCATGCCACTTGAAAATCCAAAACGTGCGGATGGTCCATTGATCATCTTGAAAGGGAACTTGGCTCCTGAAGGGGCGGTTGCTAAAGTATCAGGTGTGAAAGTTCGCAACATCACAGGTCCTGCTAAGGTCTTTGACTCGGAAGAAGCTGCCATTGAAGCCGTTCTTTCAGACGAAATCGTGGATGGCGACGTTGTTGTTGTTCGTTTCGTAGGTCCGAAGGGTGGTCCTGGTATGCCGGAAATGCTGTCCTTGTCATCTATGATCGTTGGGAAAGGCCAAGGAGACAAGGTGGCCCTCTTGACAGACGGACGCTTCTCAGGTGGCACGTACGGTCTCGTTGTCGGACACATCGCACCTGAAGCTCAGGTCGGTGGCCCAATCGCCTACCTCCACACAGGGGACATGGTGACAGTTGACCAAGATACCAAAGAAATCACCATGCATGTCTCAGACGAAGAGTTAGCAAAACGGAAGGCTGAAACAACCTTGCCACCACTCTATAGCCGTGGGGTTCTGGGTAAATACGCCCATATCGTTTCTTCAGCATCACGTGGTGCAGTGACCGACTTCTGGAATATGGAACAGTCTGGTAAACAATAATTGCAAGGACGACTTTGTCCAAATAGAGAGTGGGACAGAAATCGGTCATTCGTTAGAATTCGATTTCGTCGTCC
>NZ_JVSR01000084.1:0-1285 GCF_001069785.1 Streptococcus parasanguinis | reverse complement strand
CTTGACTAATATGTTTTGATTTCCGTATTTTTTTATAGATCGTACCGTAAACCCAACGCATAACAGCTCCACCTCTAATTATGTGTATATATGTGACATTTTTACATCTCGATATATGTTTAGTATATAATATATATTAAAGAAAGATGTAGAAAACGTGAAAAAAATTACTATTTATTCTTTATAGCATCACTCCCACTCTTCAACTTGTTAGATAGTTGGCGATGGTGGGGATTCCATTCATTGAAGGGATGTGTCCATAGATGAATAAAAGAAGCTTCAAAAAAATGTTTCCAATATTTATTTTAGGTATCATTGTAGGTCTATTCTTAATCCCATTACTTAGACCACTTATAGTTGATTGGCTAAAAACTATATTTGGTTAATAGTAACGATAACCTTATTTAACAAAAAAGTTTTCCCTTTTATTTTTTAATAGCATTGTTTTGACAAATTAACTTCCACGTTTATTGGCGGTAGAAGTTGGTTTGAGAATTTAGCACTTTTATGACCTTAGATCCTTATAATCCTACACGTACAGGTATGACTTTTAGTTTTAGATATTCTCATTAATTTAATTAAAGGAGATACGTGTTATGGTAACGAAGTATTACAAGTACATTCCTTGGTTGATCTTAGGAGCTATTGGATCTTATGAATCCGCAACTTATTTTGGACATAGCACATTTGATACGCTGTATTTATCTATTGTTTTTATGATTGTTTACGTAGCTTTATTCATTCTACACGAAAAATATCTGAAATATAAATATAAAGAAATATTTACACATATTATGAGCAATCCTGAAAAAGATCATCATCCCTAGTAAGATATAGCATAATAAAGCCCTAGCAACCAGATTGTACTGACCCCAAAAAGTTAGACAAATAGGCTATCTAAAGGATTTAGTACAGTATTTTACAGAACTAAATCCTTTTAGTTTTACCTTAATTCGTTTGTTGTTGTAGTAATCAATATAGTCGACAATGGCTTGTTCCAAGTGCTCAAGTGACTGAAACGTATTCTCATAACCATAAAACATTTCAGACTTAAGAATGCCAAAGAAAGATTCCATCATACCGTTATCTGGGCTATTTCCCTGACGTGACATAGATGGTTGGATTCCCTTATTCTTTAAAAAATGATGATAGAAATCGTGTTGGTATTGCCATCCTTGGTCACTATGGAGAATTGTATTTTCATAATGGTTCGCTGTAAAGGCTTGTTCTAGCATAGCTTTCATTTGTACTAAGTTCGGCGAAGTAGAAAGATTGTAGGAGATAA
>NZ_JVSR01000083.1:19810-28103 GCF_001069785.1 Streptococcus parasanguinis | reverse complement strand
AATCGAATTCTAACGAATTACCGATTTCTGTCCCACTCTCTTTTATTTTTCTCCTTTCCTTAAGAGATTCCTATTTCCATGGAGTCTTTGCTTTATTTACAGCCGTAAAAATTGTATAATAGTCAAATAAGGTCAATGATGAGAAGGAACACTCCAAGGCCATTTTTTATGGGCCAAGAACAGAGCATCCATCTAGAAATAAACAAGCCAGAAAGGAGCATCATGGCAAATAAGAACACATCTGATAGCATTGAAGCTTATATCAAGGCCTTGCTGGCTCAAGCTGGCATGGCAGAGCTCAAAAGAAGTGAGTTGGCCGATGTCTTTCAGGTCGTACCCAGTCAGATTAACTATGTCATCAAGACCCGCTTTACCGAGAGCCGAGGCTATATTGTAGAGAGCAAGCGCGGTGGTGGAGGCTATATCCGCATTGGCAAGGTCCAGTTTTCAGATCACCATCAGATGCTCCAAGACTTGGCAGCCAATATTGGAGAGACCATCAGTCAGCAGGTCTTTAATGATATCCTCCAGATGCTCTATGAAGAAAAATTATTGACAAAACGTGAGACTCAGCTCTTGCTTGCGACGACCTCCGATGAGGTCCTAGGTCGAGATGCTCTCATCCTACGAGCAACGATGCTGAAAAAAATCATTCAACAAGTAGATAGAAAAGGAAATACCGACTAGATGAACTATTCAACAGCACTGTTAGAAAGTATAGAAGCGGCCCAAATACTAGCAGGCCACTATCAGGGGCATACCTTAGATACTTGGCATCTCCTGACGGCTATGGCCAATAATCCCTATAGCGTGGCAGGTTCTGTACTGAACGATTATCCTATGCAGATCGATGAGTTTCAGGATGCAGCGGAGCATATCACAGGCCAAGCTTTTCAAAGCGACAATCGGTATGAAATCTTCCCATTTTCTTATCGGATGGAAGCCATTATGAAGCACGCAAGAGAGATTGCCCAGGTCCTTCATGCCAAGACCTTGGGAACAGAGCATGTGCTCCTCTCTCTTCTAGCAGACCGTGGGACCTTGGCGAGCCAAGTCATGGAGTTTGCTGGCTTTGCCTTTACAGAGCAAGACAAGGGAGTTCCTATTGCCTCCCTTCGCAAGAATTTAGAAGACAAGGCAGGCTGGGACAAGAACGATATCAAAGCCATTCGGAGTCTTTATCGGGCTCAAAACCCTAACCGACAAACCATGGGAAATATGATGGGCATGCCACCAAGCACCAGTGGAGGTCTTGAAGATTATACCCGTGATTTGACAGAAATGGCGCGTGCAGGCCAGCTTGAACCTGTGATCGGCCGGGATGCAGAGATTTCACGCATGATCCAAATCCTCAGCCGCAAGACGAAGAACAATCCTGTATTGGTGGGAGAAGCAGGGGTCGGAAAAACTGCCCTTGCATTAGGTCTGGCCCAGCGTGTCGCTAGTGGCAATGTTCCAGCTGAAATCGCGCAAATGCGTGTTCTGGAATTGGATCTCATGAATGTCGTTGCTGGGACGCGCTTCCGTGGGGACTTTGAAGAACGGATGAACAATATCATCCAGGACATCGAAGAAGACGGTCACGTGATTCTCTTTATCGATGAACTGCATACTATTATGGGGTCAGGATCCGGTATTGATTCGACCTTAGACGCAGCCAATATTCTAAAACCAGCCCTGGCACGGGGAACCTTGCGTACAGTTGGAGCAACGACCCAAGATGAGTACCAAAAGCATATCGAAAAAGATGCAGCCCTCTCTCGGCGTTTTGCGAAAGTCACCATTGAAGAGCCAAGTGTTGCAGATAGCATCCAAATTCTCCAAGGCTTGAAAGAGACCTACCAGGACCACCATCATGTGACCATTACTGATGAAGCGATCGAAACAGCTGTCAAATATGCCCACCGCTATTTGACCAGCCGTCAATTGCCAGATTCAGCCATTGATCTCTTGGATGAAGCGGCAGCTACCGTACAAAACCGCGATTCCAACGGTCACGTAAAAGAAGAGTTGACCGCCTTAGACCGGGCCTTGATGGACGGCAAGTGGAAGAAAGCAGCCCAGCTCTTAGAAGTAGAGACCGCTCCCATTGTCTACAAAAAAGAAGTCACTGACCAAGATGTCTTGGTGACCTTGAGCCAATTATCGGGTATTCCAACTCAAAAACTGACCCAAACCGATGCCAAGAAGTACCTCAACTTAGAAGCAGAATTGCACAAGCGCGTGATTGGTCAAGACCAAGCCGTTTCGAGTATCAGTCGGGCTATTCGACGAAATCAATCAGGTATCCGCAGCAATAAACGTCCGATCGGTTCTTTCATGTTCCTAGGACCTACCGGTGTCGGAAAAACAGAGCTGGCCAAAGCTTTGGCGGAGGTTCTGTTTGATGATGAATCGGCCCTCATCCGTTTTGATATGAGTGAGTACATGGAAAAATTCGCAGCCAGCCGCCTCAACGGAGCTCCTCCAGGCTATGTGGGCTACGAAGAAGGAGGCGAGTTGACCGAGAAGGTCCGCAACAAACCATATTCCGTTCTCTTATTTGATGAGGTGGAAAAAGCCCACCCAGATATTTTCAATGTCCTTTTGCAGGTCTTGGATGACGGAGTCTTAACCGATAGCAAAGGCCGGAAGATCGACTTCTCCAATACCATTATCATCATGACCTCAAACCTGGGAGCTACAGCCCTTCGAGATGATAAGACAGTTGGCTTTGGGGCCAAAGATATCCGCTTTGACCAAGCCAATATGGAAAAACGCATGTTTGAAGAGTTGAAGAAGACCTATCGTCCAGAGTTTATCAACCGGATTGATGAAAAGGTGGTCTTCCATAGTCTCTCAAGCGAGGACATGCAGCAGGTGGTCAAAGTCATGGTCAAACCGCTCATCGCGACCTTGGCAGAACAAGGCATGACCCTCAAATTCCAGCCTTCAGCGCTCAAGTTGCTAGCAACCAAAGGCTACGATCCAGAAATGGGAGCTCGCCCACTGCGTCGTGTCTTGCAGACCGAAGTGGAAGATCAACTAGCAGAGCTATTGCTGAAAGGCCAAGCCCAAGAAGGGCAAACCATCAAGGTTGGAACGACAGCCGGAACGATCAAGTTCGAGATTGTCTAGGAGGATGTCATGACGCTTCAGCGATTAACCCGTATTTCGCTTTTGGCGGCCCTTTGTGTCGCTCTACGTCAGGCTTTTGCCCCTTTTCCAAATGTCCAACCTATTTCTGCTATCTTTTTTCTCTTGGTGATATTTGAAGGGTATAGCTTTGCTTTTCTTGTGATGATGATCACTATGTTTGTCTCCGCCTTTTTCCTGGGGATGAGCTTGATTGTGTTCTTTCAGATTGTTGCCTTTGGCTGTTTGATGCTCATTTGGCGCATCAGTTACAAGTGGTTGCCCTTTGTCCTTCAGATCCTTTTTGTGGGCCTACTGTCCTTTGCTTATGGGGTCTTGATCGATAGTGTTTATGCCTTGATATACCATATTCCTTGGTGGACCTATGCTTTGGTCAATGGTTTTAGTTTTAACCTTGCCCATGCTCTGTCGACGATCGCTTTTTATCCCATTATTTATCATATCTTTAGGAGATTTTATGTTGAAAAAAACCATTTCTAGCTTAATGACCTTACTTGCAGCTCTTCTTTTAGCGAGTTGCGCTTCGTCTCATAGCACAAACCATCAACCAACAGCTTCTAGCACAGAAGTTGCCAAGAAAAACGAAATTTCGATTACAATTAGCGTGACGCCAGAAGGTCAAAAAGCGCAATTGAAAACCTTGAAAGTAGCAGAAGAGAGCAACCTTATGAAAGTGCTCAAAGCCAACTACAAGATTGAAGAAAAAAATGGCATGATCACCTCGATTGACGGTCACAGCCAAGACGAAGCCAAAGGTCTTTACTGGATGTACAAGATCAATGGCGAGATGGCTCCAAAAGGTGCTGCTGAAACCACCGTTAAAAAAGGGGATAAGATCGAATTCTATCAAGAAGTGTATAAATAAGAAAAGCTGGACAGTTTGTCCGGCTTCAGATTATAGATAAAGTTATCTTAGAAACTTTCCTTAGGTGAGTACGGACGTCAGCGAACTTCGAAGAAGTTCCATGACTTAGTTTTGGACCTAAGGTTCCAAAACTACCGAGTGCTAGAAACAATAGTGTTTCTAGCACTTTTCTCACATCGGAAAGTTTCAGTAGATAATTGAGTAACCCTAACGAATTAAATTTTTTTATCTTTATAGGAGGTATTATATTTGTATAAAAGAACAGTTTGTCTACGTGCTCTAGTCGGCTAGTTTGTCCGGCTTTTTTCTACTATGCCTTAGGAATTTACCTAAAACTTCTTTCAAATTAGAAAAATATTTGAGAAACTATTGACACCCTCATATAACAGTGTTACAATAATGTTACAAAATATTACAAATGTTACAAAAGAGGTTCTGTTATGAAAAACAAAAAAATCATTTCCCTAGCAGCGCTAGCTCTTACAGCTAGTCTTTTCCTAGGAGCTTGTGGTGGGAATAAAGAAGAAAAAACTTCAGAAGCAAGTAGTTCAAAGACCAGTCAGGTTAAACAAACAAGTTCTTCTTCTAAGAAAAAAGTGATCACTAGTAAAGATCCGATTGTCTCTTCATCCTCTGATAGCAAATCAGAAGAAAGTCATACCGTTGGTAGCAAAAATAACCAAGCTGCAGCTAGTCAAACACCAGCTCCAGCTAAAGAAGCGACACCAGCAGCACCCGTAACAAAAGAAACAAAAGAAGTAGCCACTCCAGCAACACCAGCGAAAGCAAAATTGCCAAGTCTAGAAGACGGTCATGCCCATGCTAAGAAGCAAGCTTCTGCTACGGAGAATGCCCAATACAAGGGAGTCTATTCTGTAGCAGCAGGGGATTTCTCTGCGGCAGCTGGGAATTGGTCTGACAAGCGCGACACTGGAGTCACTATTGGCCAAGGTGGTCAAGTGACCATCCAACTGCCTGGGGGCCAACCCGTAGCCTATGGTATCAGCGCTTATAACTATACCTTGGATGATGGTCATTACCATGCTAATCTCTCAGCAGGCGATGGGTCTGCGGCGACTCTAGATATCGTAGTTGGAAAAGATGGCTCTGTATCTAGTGTGACGGTTCTGAAAGACGGTGTCAGCCACTCCCTCACTCGTGAATAAAATTCGAAAGATCTGAAAGGAGAAACTTCTCTTTTCAGATCTTTTTTTGTTGGTTTGAAGAAAAATATATTTTTTTATAAAAAAATATTGACAGATAGAAAATATAGTTTATAATAAAAACATAAAGAAAATCTATTTATAAAAAATTATAAAAAGGAGTTTGTATGAAAAAAGAAAGAATTGCCCTGGTTTTTGGAACCTTTGCGCCTCTTCATCAAGGGCATATTGACCTGATCCAGCGGGCCAAGCGTCAGTGTGATCGCGTTCGTGTCATTGTATCTGGTTATGAAGGGGATCGTGGTGAAGAAGTGGGACTGACCTTACAAAAACGCTTCCGTTATATCCGCGAAGCCTTCTCAAATGATGAGTTGATCCAAGTCTATAAGTTAGATGAGACAGAACTTCCTCGTTATCCCTTGGGCTGGGAACCATGGTTACAGACAGCCCTAGACACCATCCAGTATCAAACAGAGACAGAAGAGTTGATCTTTTATGTAGGGGAGAAAGCCTACAAGGAAGAGTTGGAAGCGAGAGGGTTTGAAGTTCACTTAGAGAAGCGCCGCTTCGGGATCTCTGCTACCATGATCCGGGAAAATCCCAGCAAATACTGGAAATACATCGCCCAGCCCTTCCGTCGTCAGTTCACGAAGAAAGTCTTGATCATGGGGAGCGCCAGCAACGGGAAAACGACCCTTGCAAAGGACTTAGCCCGCTTTTACGATGCACCTGTTAGTCTTGAGTATGCCCGTGAATACCAGATCAAGAACAATGTTCGAGATGATGAGCTCACGCCAAAAGATTACTATTACCTACTCTTAGGACAGTATGATCAAACCTCTAAGCTCATCGATAGTAGTGCCAATCGAGGCCTTGTCATCGCAGATACCAATTCCCTGGTGACCAAGGGTTATTACGACTACTACATGGAGGTCGAAGGTCAGGATACCAGCATGACCGATACCTTCGACAACCTCTTTGTCAGTATTCTCTCCAAAGAAAAATGGGATTTGATCCTCTTTGTACTGCCGATCGGCTCTTATGTCAATGATGGTTTCCGAGACATGACCATGGCTGACGAAGAGATCCGCACCAGCTTTTCAAATTACCTGGACCAATTGCGCCAGCAATATCTAGGAAACATTCCGACCACTTTCCTCGCATCAGACTACCTCGGCAACTACGAAGAAGCCAAGAAGGTGATCGATGCCATTTACCAAGCCGACTAAGGAGCAGCTTATGAAAAACCTATCTGAAAAATTCACAACCTTTATCCAAGACTTTAAAAATGTTCACCAAGAAGCGAAAAAACAAGGCTTTGTCAATATTATGAAACTCCTGTGGAAGGACCTTTTTGTAGGACGCACAGCCTTTCAATGGATCTATCTCCTGCTTCTTTCCAGCGTTCCCTTCTTCTTAGAATGGACCAAAGCCCTCAAGAAGGAGGTGGCTTAGATGGCAAGTCTCTCAATTCCAGCAGGAATGACGGAGAAAGAGTATTTTGAGACGGCCGCTAGTGAAGCAGACTTTCTCAAGTGGTACAAGGAGCAAGACCTGCCGACTTATGAAACTCCAAGTGTCACAGCGGACATGGTAGCTTACTGTTTTGTTGATGGCCAGCTCAAGCTCTTAGCCATTCGCCGCAAGGCCCACCCTTATCAACACCGCCTAGCCTTGGTGGGGGGCTTTGTGAACAAGGATGAAGATGCGACTCATGCCTGTATCCGAGAAGTCAAAGAAGAAGTTGGGCTCGATCTGCCAGTGAATAAGGTGGAGCAGCTCATGACAGTTTCCACCCCTGGGCGGGACCCCAGAGGCTGGGTCATTACCATCGCCCATCTGGTCTATCTGCCAGCAGAAGCGGTAGACTTAGCCCATGCAGGTGATGATGCCAAGGAAGTCGTTTTTCTCGATGTCGATTTCAAAAAATCCCAGTGTTTGCTCGATGGAGAACCCTTAGCTGCTTCTGATTTTGCCTTTGACCACTACCAGATCATTCAAGAATCGATCAAGCGGATTCAGGGACGTCTCGACTGGAATCCAACCTTCCTCTATCTGTTAGAGGAGCCTTTCACCGTTTATGAAGCAACCGAATTGGTCAATTTGATCAATCCAGGACGTCCCATCGTTAGCAATAACTTCCTCGTAAAATTCGGAGAATTCGTGGAAGAAGTGGGTGTCAAGCGAGTACCTAAGAAAAAACCACGCAAGACCTATCGCCTGAAACAGTAGATCGAGCGGGGTTTATTCTACCAGCCCTCCCTTACTTATAGTAACGGAAGGGCTTTTTCTGATTTTTCCTGCTCCACTTGTGTGCAAAGTGGTATAATAATCATAATTGAAATCAAAAGAGACAAGACTATGGAAGAAAAAATCATCTTACCACAAAATACACGACTGATGGGGGCTCTGCTTGGTTTTATCGGAGGGGGCCTCGATGTTTTTTGCCACATGCACTACCGGAGTTTGGTCGCGACCCAAACGGGGAACCTCCTGCTTCTCATCGCTGATTGGCACGATCCCCGGGTCGAAAATACCATCATGCGTTTTTCATCTATTCTATTTTTCTCGATCGGCTTTGTGGTTGCCCTCCATATCAAAGAGTATCGCAAGACAGCCTTTTGGCGGACCAAGATGTTGATTCCTTTGTTTGTGGTGACACTCCTGATTCCCTTGGTGTCTGTCATACCACCTGTAGAAGTTCCCTTTATTGCTTTTGGGACAGGGATGATGATGTTGACCTTTACAGGAAGCTTGATTGAAAACCACCCTTACGTGATCTTTATGACTTCCGGCAACTACCGCAAGATGCTGACGGCCTTGTACCGAATCACTCGAGGAAAGGGAGATTTGGACGAGTATCGGCGTCAGGCCATGAATTACGGGATTGTTGTTGGAAGCTTTGTTGCGGGAGCTATTAGCGTAGCCATCCTCATGCATTTCATTCACCAATGGGCCATCTGGCTGATCACAGCCAACCTCTTTTTGATCATGACCTACTACACCGCCAGAGTCAAACAACTCGGCCTGCAGACAGACAATCTATAAAAAGAGGCTGGGACAAAAGTCCTAGCCTTTCAATTATTTTTGGATTGTCGAGCAAGACGCAGTGGTTGAGTGGGCTCTACTA
>NZ_JVSR01000083.1:16084-19710 GCF_001069785.1 Streptococcus parasanguinis | reverse complement strand
GGTGGGACGACGAAATCGAATTCTAACGAATTACCGATTTCTGTCCCACTCTCGCTTTTTGTATTTCTATGCTTTTAATTGTAAGAGTTCTTCAATCTCAGCCAGAGTGCTAGCTTGCGAGATGGCGCCACGGAGTTTGGCTGCGCCTGAGGTACCACGGAGGTAGTGAGGGGCGAGGCCACGGAATTCACGAACGGCAATGTGCTCACCTTTGAGATCGATCAAGCGTTTCAAGTGTTCGTAAGCGATCTTCATCTTGTCTTCAAAAGTCAAATCAGGCAGGATTTCTCCTGTTTCAAAGTAGTGATTGATTTGGTTGAAGAGATAAGGATTGCCCATAGCAGCGCGACCAATCATGACCGCATCAGCACCGACTTCTTCGATCCGTTGTTTGGCGTCTTGAACCGTACGGATATCTCCGTTTGCGATAAATGGAATCTTGGTCAGAGCTTGTGCAACCTTGTGAAGGGTCTCAAGATCCGCATGACCCGTATACATTTGCTCCCGAGTCCGTCCATGCATGGCAAGGGCAGAGACACCTGCAGCTTCAGCAGCGAGCGCATTTTCAACTGCTAGAGAAGGATCCGACCAACCCGTCCGCATTTTAACAGTGAGGGGGATATCGAGGACGGATTGAACCTTATTGATGATGGAGTAGATCTTGTCTGGGTCCTTGAGCCACATGGCACCAGCCTCGTTCTTGACGATTTTATTCACCGGGCAACCCATGTTGATATCGACGATATCGGTCTTGGTATTTTCTTGGATAAATTCAGCTGCGCGTGCGAGGCTATCTTCGTCACTTCCAAAGAGTTGGATCGATACAGGATTTTCTCCTTCATCGATATGAAGCATGTGAAGCGTCTTTTCGTTGTTGTATTGGATTCCCTTGTCAGAGACCATTTCCATCACAACGAGCCCTGCCCCCAGTTCTTTGGCAATGGTCCGGAAAGCTGAGTTGGTCACTCCGGCCATTGGGGCTAGGACGGTACGGTTAGGGATTTCGACATTCCCGATCATAAATGGCGTATTAAGATTTGTCACGAATGAGTTCCTCCAAGTCATTTTCGTCAAAGTGGTAGTGTGTTTGGCAGAATTGGCAGGTAATCTCTGCACCGTGATCTTCATCTTTCATCTCTTTTAGATCACTAGCTGGCAGACTTGCTAAAGCATTCAAGAAACGCTCACGGCTGCAGTCGCACTGGAAGCGAAGTTCTTCTTCAGAGAGGCGTTTGAAAGGTTCATCTCCATAGATAGCGGCAAGAAGAGCTTCAATATGGTCTTCAGATTCCAAAAGTGTGGAGATAGCAGGCATTTTTTGGATGCGTTTTTCAAAGCGCGCGATTTCTTCTTCCTTGGCATTTGGCAAGACTTGAAGCAAGAAGCCACCCGCCACTTTAACCTTGTCTTCGTCATCCAAAAGGACATTGAGTCCAACTGCAGAAGGTGTTTGTTGGCTTTCCGTCAGATAAAAGGCCAGGTCTTCTCCGATTTCACCGGTGACAAGAGGGGTCATGGAGTTATAAGGATTTCCCGTACCATAGTCAGTGATGACCAGGAATTCTCCGTTTCCGACAAATGGTCCCACCAGGACTTCACCAGTTGCCGTCTTCTTGATATCCACTCCAGGATTTTGTACGTAGCCTTTAACATTTCCCTTGGTATCTGCCACGGTGATGATGGCTCCAAGTGAGCTAGTCCCAAGGACTTTGACCGTAATTTTAGTATCTCCTTTCTCGTTTGCTGCCAAGATTTGACTGGCAATGAGGGTACGGCCAAGTGCGACCGTGGAGCTAGCTTGTGTATGATGTTTTTCTTGGGCTGTTCGTACAGTTTCTGTACTGTCTAGTACATAGGCACGAAAAGCGCCGCTTTCTGAGATAGTTTTAATAATTTTGTCCATACCTACTATTTTAGCACAAATCAAGCAAAGTGGGGGCAAGGAGAATTCCGAAAATCAGCCGTTTCAGAAGAAGGGCAAGAAGAAAAGAAAATTCCGAACGTTATTTCTAGAAAGAAGCAATTTCCAAGTAAAAGACGAGTTTCATAGAGAAGTTGGTTTAAAAAGGAAGGAGAAAAATAAACGATAGCTGAGTGGATCTTGAAAAAACATCAAAAATTGCTTATAATAGAGTGTAAGACAAACTTGCAGGTGAGACTCCTGCCCTTAGTTTGAAGAAAGGCATAGATAGCATCCTATCTATGGTATATGAAAAAGAATTATGACATCAGTTGTTGTAGTAGGAACCCAATGGGGTGATGAAGGAAAAGGGAAGATTACTGACTTCCTATCAGCCAATGCAGAAGTCATTGCTCGCTACCAAGGTGGGGACAATGCCGGTCACACTATCGTGATCGACGGCAAAAAGTTCAAGTTGCACTTGATTCCTTCAGGTATCTTCTTCCCTGAAAAGATTTCTGTCATTGGGAATGGGGTTGTGATCAATCCTAAATCATTGGTCAAAGAGTTGGCTTATCTCCATGAAGAAGGTGTGACAACGGACAGTTTGCGCATTTCAGACCGCGCCCATGTCATCCTTCCTTACCATATCGAATTGGACCGTCTCCAAGAAGAATCTAAAGGAGACAACAAGATCGGAACGACGATTAAAGGGATTGGCCCAGCCTACATGGACAAGGCTGCGCGTGTGGGAATCCGGATTGCGGACCTTTTGGACCGCGACGTCTTTGCGGAACGCCTTCGTATCAACTTGGAAGAAAAGAACCGTCAATTTACCAAGCTCTATGATGCAGAGCCTCTTTCATTTGACGATATCTTCGAAGAATACTATGAATATGGTCAACAGATCAAACAATATGTAACCGATACTTCTGTCATCTTGAACGATGCCTTGGATAACGGCAAGCGCGTGCTCTTTGAAGGAGCCCAAGGGGTTATGTTGGATATCGACCAAGGAACTTATCCATTTGTTACTTCATCAAACCCTGTTGCAGGTGGGGTGACCATCGGATCAGGTGTCGGCCCAAGTAAGATCGACAAGGTTGTCGGTGTATGTAAAGCCTATACCAGCCGTGTTGGTGATGGACCATTCCCTACGGAGCTTTTTGATGAAGTGGGGGATCGGATCCGTGAAGTCGGTCATGAGTATGGGACAACAACAGGTCGTCCACGTCGTGTCGGTTGGTTTGACTCAGTTGTCATGCGCCATAGCCGTCGTGTTTCAGGAATTACTAACCTAAGCTTGAACTCGATCGACGTTCTATCAGGCTTGGATACAGTGAAAATCTGTGTGGCCTACGACTTAGATGGCGAACGCATTGATCACTATCCAGCCAGCTTGGAGCAACTCAAACGTTGCAAACCAATCTATGAAGAATTGCCAGGTTGGTCAGAAGACATCACCGGTGTGCGCCACTTGGATGAGCTTCCAGAAAATGCCCGCAACTATGTCCGCCGGATCGGTGAATTGGTTGGTGTGCGCATTTCAACCTTCTCAGTCGGACCAGATCGTGACCAAACCAATATCCTTGAAAGTGTCTGGTCAAGTAAATAATTTAAAAAAGAGAGTGAGACAGAAATCGGTCATTCGTTAGAATTCGATTTCATCGTCCCACCTCCGCACAGTTGAGTAGGGCTGTAAAAGCTGATGAAATCAGCGTAGTAG
>NZ_JVSR01000083.1:0-16071 GCF_001069785.1 Streptococcus parasanguinis | reverse complement strand
ACTGCGTCTTGCTCGACAATCCAAAGACAATTGAGAGGCTAGGACTTTTGTCCCAGCCTCTTTTTGAAAGCAGAAAGAGGAAAAAATGTATCAAACGATTTTATTTGACCTAGACGGCACCTTGACCAATTCAGAACTAGGGATTACCAACTCGGTGGCCTATGCCTTAGGAAAATATGGGATTCAAGTGCCAGACAAGAAAGCATTGAGAGTTTTCATCGGTCCGCCCTTGCAGGAGTCTTTTGAGCGCTTTTATGGATTTTCTAAGGAAGAATGTTTAAAGGCCATTGACTACTATCATGAGTATTTTTCCGAAAAAGGCCTTTATGAAAATGAGGTCTATCTAGGCGTTCCTGACTTGCTGGCTTCTCTCAAGCAGGCTGGCAAACAGTTGATTGTAGCTACGTCAAAGCCTGAAGAATTTTCCATTCAAATTCTCAAACACTTTGGTTTGTATGATTATTTTGACTTTGTCGCTGGTGCGACCATGGATAGAAAACGTAGTAAAAAAAGCGATGTTATCCAGTATGCCTTGGAGCAAAATGGGATTACAGATTTGGCGCATACCATCATGATTGGAGACAGGGAGCACGATGTGCTTGGCGCTCAAGCGCAAAAGCTTGATTCTATCGGTGTCCTTTATGGCTTTGGAAGCAGGGAAGAATTGGAAGAAGCCGGCGCCACCTATATTGCTCAAGAAGTTGGCGAAATTGCAGCTTTTATAGGATAACCTTTTCCAAAATATTAAAAGTTGGAACTTTTCTAATCTGCTGAATATTGCTTGATTTAATATTTCTATCGGTGTACACTTACTGCAGGTTAAGTCACACAGATTAAGAGGTGATAATATGAATTTGTCACGATATATATTAAAATATAGTACTGATGATGGTACGTTGTATTTTAATACTAAAACCAATCATTCATTTTTTCTTACGAATGAATTGAATAGAGTAGTCGACAGCAATGATGTGATTAGGAAAGAGTTTCATGCTTATCTTGATAAAAATAAATATTTAAGTGAGGGTGAGTATGAGGTCGAAAAGTATCTATCTAAAATAAGCGATACAGATGCTGAATTATTGGAACTAACAATTTTGACACATGGAGATTGTAATTTTCGGTGAAGGTTAAAGTGAATAACAAATTCGATGACAAAATGAATGCTAAACCTAGAGTATTTAACTATAATTGTGATTGTAAATAATCACGATTTTAAATAAATTTAGAGAAGAGGGTTGTGCTAGCCCTCTATTTTGATGGATGATAATTATGAGAAATATTTATAAGTACATTGATAAGAAGTATCTTTTTCCTATTTTTTTAGGGCGTATTGTGAATAGTGGTTTGGTGTTGGCGCAACCTCTGATTTTAACGAAGGCCTTGAAGTTAGATCAAGACGGCCTTTCTTATGGAAAAATTCTCAATTTTGTTTTATTTGGTTTGTCTGTCTATCTTGTTATTTATAGTCTGATGCTGTTTTCAAACTATTCGCACAATATATTCCGAAGAGAAATCAACAAAAGTGTCCGTGCCCTTTTATTTAAGAAAGTCATATTGAATCCTAAATTTTCCAATGATGAAAAAGTTAGTCTGCTAACTCAAGATATGGAATATGTGGGCGATAATTATTTGGAAAATATAAATGTTATGGTGAGTTGGGGATTTGTCGCCCTTGTTACAGCCATTTATATTGTTTCACAAAATTTTCTCTTAGGACTTATTTTTGTCATTTTTACGATTATGAGACCTATTCCTCAGTTCATCATGAATCGTCGTTTACAAGATTCGGGAGACAGCTGGTCCAAGCTTAGAACGAAATTACATGGGCTTGTCTCGGATAGTATGCAAGGCAGCCAAACCTTACGGATTAATCAGGCCATGAGGCTGAATGAAGAGCGCGTGAATGATTTAAACGGAGAATATCAAAAAGCCATCCAAAGATTTTGTTTCACACATAATATTATTTTTTTCTTTAATGGATTTATGGTCTTTTTTAGTCAGGTTGTTCCTCTTGCTTTAGGCTTTTATTTGAGTTTACAGGGAAATTCTATTTCTATTACAAGCCTCATCTCTATGTATGTTGCTGCGGGGATGCTGGTAGAACCGATCCAAACTCTGATGTACAGTGCAGCCAATCTCCAAGGTGCCTTGCCGACTGCGAACCGCCTGTTTAAGATTATCGAGGAAGAACCTGATTTCGAAGAGACAAAGGATCAATTTGTTGAAAATCTCGAATCGTTGCGCTTAAATCATATTTCAAAAAGTTTTGCTGAACGTCAGCTTTTTTCTGATTTGACGGCGACGATTTCAGTAGGTCAGAAGGTCTTAATCAAAGGACCGAGCGGGTCTGGAAAGACGACTCTTTTTCGCTTGATTTTAGGAGAAGAAGTATGTGATGAGGGTGACATTTTCGTTCAGTATGATGGAAATCAAATAACGAGTCATTTCCAAGGGAATATCGGTTTAATTAGCCAGCATCCCTTCCTGTTTAACGATACTATCCGCTATAATCTAACTTTTGGTCAGCCTTTTCAGGACCATGAATTATTGGAGGTATTGGACCGAGTTGGCTTAATAGATGAATTTCAGGATATTTTGAATGTAGAAATTCATAATAATGGTGAAAACATTTCAGGAGGTCAGCGTGTCAGATTAGAGTTGGCTCGTTTTCTCTTACGCGAGAAGGATATTTTATTAGCGGACGAAGTGACATCAGCTTTGGACGAAAAAAATAGTCGTCTGGTTAGAGACCTAATCTTTTCTTTGCCGATCACGGTACTAGAAATAGCCCATCATATTGATGAAGAAGAGCGCTATGACCAAATCCTTGAGTTACGTAAAGGATGAGCGATGCCACAATAGTTGGTTCTGCGACAAAGCGGATAGTAGTAAGCCAGCAATTTGTCAGATATTTTTGAGATTCTAAGTGGTGATATTTCCAAAATCATCAATACTCAGAGAACTTAAGCTTTATTTAAGATAGGCCAGCTATACTAGAAGCATAAACAAAGACCTCCTAACTTTGTTTAAACCTCCTAAACTTTTTCATAATAATCTCCCATAAGAGTCGCCCAATCGGCGGCTTTTTTTGTGAGTCGTAAGCTGCCTATGGTATAATGAACAAAGAAACTAAAAGGAAGAAGGAAGAGATGGACTACACGATAGAGGAAAAAGCGATGTTTATGAGGGAAGCCCTGAAGGAGGCGGAGATTGCCCTCGCCAATGATGAAATACCGATTGGCTGTGTCTTGGTCAAGGATGGTCAGATTATCGGGCGTGGACATAATGCGCGTGAGGAGCTGCAGCGGGCGGTCATGCATGCGGAAATCATGGCGATCGAGGAGGCCAATCAGCGTGAAAATAGCTGGCGCCTGCTGGATACGACGCTTTTTGTCACGATTGAGCCCTGTGTCATGTGTAGTGGTGCCATTGGTCTAGCTCGGATTCCCCAGGTGATTTACGGGGCGACCAATCAGAAGTTCGGTGGAGCAGGTAGTCTCTACGACATTTTGGCAGATGAACGCCTCAATCACCGAGTCGAAGTAGAAACAGGAATCTTGGAAGCAGAATGTGCAGCCATCATGCAGACCTTCTTCCGCCAAGGTCGGGAACGAAAAAAACAAGCCAAGCTCGCAGCCAAGGCCGAAACACAAGAATAAAAACCGGACCTTTGCAAATCGAACAAATTATGATATAATACCTATCGGAGCAACAGTTCTGCGTGAAGCGGGTCAGGGGAGGAATCCAGCAGCCCTAAGCGAGGTGAACTGTGTGCTCTTTTTTCTATAGCTCTTAACGAATCAAGACTGAAAGTCGCAGATGAGTTTAGAGATATTGACCCTGAGGAGCGAAGCGACGTGAGGGCTATAGCGTAAATGAAATTAGCCTGTAAGGCGCGACCGAGCTTAGAGATATTGATCCTGAGGAGCGAAGCGACGTGAGGGCTATAGCGTAAATGAAATTAGCCTGTATGGCGCAACCGAGCTTAGAGATATTGATCCTGATGAGCGAAGCAACGTGAGGGCTATCACTCACCAGAGTCATGTAGAAATGACTTTCTTATTCAAAGAATAAAAGAGAAAAAATAGAGTTTCGTGAGAAGCTTCTTTTTTGATTTTCTAGCCAAAAATAGTGCAAATATGCAAACGATTGCTATTGCGTCGTTGCTTGATTTGTGAAAATAAAAAAATTAGCAAATGAAAACGTTTTATAGATTGGTTTCCCTTGATTAAATCCGTGTAAAGCGATATCATAGAGAAGAACAAAATTTGGAGGAATAACATGTCTCATATTAAATTTGACTACTCAAAAGTTTTAGATAAATTTGTTGCCCCACATGAAGTGGAATACATGCAAGCACAAGTAACTGCAGCAGACGAATTGATCCGCAAAGGAACAGGTGCTGGTAGCGACTTCCTAGGATGGTTGGACCTTCCTGAAAATTATGATCGCGAAGAATTTGACCGCATCTTGAAAGCTGCTGAGCAAATCAAATCAGACAGCGATGTCTTGGTTGTGATCGGTATCGGTGGATCTTACCTTGGTGCCAAAGCAGCTATCGACTTCTTGAACCACCACTTTGCTAACTTGCAAACAAAAGAAGAACGCAAAGCTCCACAAATCCTTTACGCTGGAAACTCAATCTCATCTACTTACCTTGCTGACTTGGTAGAGTACGTTGCAGATAAAGACTTCTCAGTCAACGTGATTTCTAAATCAGGTACAACAACTGAACCAGCCATCGCTTTCCGTGTCTTCAAAGAACTCTTGGTGAAGAAATACGGTCAAGAAGAAGCTAACAAACGGATCTACGCAACTACTGACCGCCAAAAAGGTGCTGTTAAGGTTGAAGCAGATGCGAACGGTTGGGAAACATTTGTGGTTCCAGACGACATCGGTGGACGTTTCTCAGTATTGACAGCAGTTGGCTTGCTTCCAATCGCTGCATCAGGTGCTGACATCAAAGCACTTATGGAAGGTGCTAACGCTGCCCGTAAAGACTACACTTCAGACAAACTTGCTGAAAACGAAGCTTACCAATACGCAGCAGTTCGTAACATCCTTTACCGTAAAGGATATGCAACTGAAATCTTGGTAAACTACGAGCCATCTCTTCAATACTTCTCAGAATGGTGGAAACAATTGGCTGGTGAGTCAGAAGGGAAAGACCAAAAAGGTATTTACCCAACTTCAGCTAACTTCTCAACAGACTTGCACTCATTGGGTCAATTTATCCAAGAGGGAACTCGTATCATGTTTGAAACAGTTGTCCGTGTGGACAAACCACGTAAGAACGTGATCATCCCTACTTTGGAAGAAGATCTTGATGGACTTGGATACCTTCAAGGAAAAGATGTTGACTTCGTTAACAAAAAAGCAACTGACGGTGTTCTTCTTGCCCACACTGACGGTGACGTACCAAACATGTACGTAACTCTTCCTGAGCAAGATGCTTTCACTCTTGGCTACACAATCTACTTCTTCGAATTGGCCATCGCCCTTTCAGGTTACTTGAACGCCATCAACCCATTTGACCAACCAGGTGTTGAAGCATACAAGAAAAACATGTTTGCCCTTCTTGGTAAACCAGGATTTGAAGAACTTGGAGCAGAACTCAACGCTCGCCTTTAATCGACAGACAAAACGATCTCGAAAGAGGTCGTTTTTTTGTGTCTATTTCCCCATTTAGTGATGAATTGGCGCCTTCAGGTGATTTATGCTATAGTAGGGTAAGATAATAAAGTTAAGGAGTACGACATGTCAAGAGGAAGAAAAGTACAACGTGAATGGTCTAAGAATCATGGGAATCTGTACTCTTTTCCGAGTGCATTTTCGGATGAAGGACCTCAAGGAGCGATTTTTGAAGATCAAAAGAAACAAATAGGATTTCGGATTTCACGTAACATAATCCGAGTACTCTTTTCAGTGATCGTTGTATTCGTATTTTTTCTGATAGGAGTCTGGTATTATAAAAAAACAGTCGTTCATAAACCTGTAAATAAGATCATAAGATCTTCGGAAAGATATCAAAATAAGAAATCTTCTACCAGCCCTTCAAATACTCAAGCAAGCAAAAGTGAGAATAAAAAAATTGGATATATATTAAAAAAAGAAAATTCTGAGTGGGTTGATCCATCTCAAGTAAGAGCTTTTTCAGTTGATGAAGTTTTTGAGTTAATGGATGCTACAAAGAAGCCAACGATAACATCTTCAGAAGTAATTGAGAAATATGGAAAGGCGTTTGCAGGTTTACTTGATTATAATTCCTCGGGGAAAGAACGAGTAACCTTTTATTATAAGCTTTCTGACCAACAGGGTTTTTTCAAAATTGTTATTAATGAGTTTGAAGGAAAAAGTCGTGTTGAGCGTGTCTATCTTGAAGTGACTAAAGCTCAAGCGGGCATGGCGAATAAAACTTTAGAAGAATATCGTTCTTATTTACCTAAAAGTGGCCAGGAAGGGATTGGGTTAATGGAGGCTATAAGTCAGTTTGGAATTCCTAAGAATAGTTACAGTAACAACCTGTATGAAGGGGAAAATAGTTATATATATATTCTATACTTTACAACAGATCAAAGAAAAATAACCTTATCATTTAAAAAGAATCAGCAAGGGGAATACCGACTTGAAAATGTAGCAACATCTGGATAAAACGATCTCTCAAGAGGTCGTTTTTTTACTTGTAAAATAATTTCATAATTTTTCCCTTAAGATTCAATTATATAAACACTAACTAGTTATTATTCTTGATCATTTGCTAAACTCATTTCTAAAATACTGATGATACAGGGTTTCTAGCTAGACAATAGCTATAGACACGTATTTTATACTCAAATCCTTTAATATAAAAAGTTATTTGAACATAAAAGTTGTCATTTGTTGTTTCATATTATAAAATGAAAGGTGAATGAAAATAATTGAAAAAGGAATGAAAATATGAAAAAGAACTTGGCTAAATTCTTGTTACTTTCATCTATGCTTGGTGGAATGGCAATTGCCCAACCAGTATCTGCGAATACAAAAGCTGCGGTTTATGAGTACAAAAATGGTCAGCTAGACCTTGTTCAAAAACCAACATATGAAGGTTTCGAATCGAATCAGCTTTCTTTGAAATTGAAAACAGGTCGTGTCGATGTAGTGGGAGCGCGTGAAGGCAAGAAAGAAAGTGCGCATGATGCGGGAGCCTACCAATTTGCATTGATCTACAAATCTGAAGGTGGCGAAGAAGAGACAGTTGCTAAAGGGCAAAATACAGCAGATGGGACGATCGAATTTGATGATGTGGATCTCTCTGGACTGAATTCTGGAACTGTTAAACTCTACATTCGTCAGACTACAAAAGATGATGGTCGCTTTAAACAGTTGGATAATGGAGAAGGGGAAGTAACAGTGTCCCTTGCTTACGATGGATCAGGACGCTTGATGGTGGATTCACTTGAAAGTTCCAACCCAATTTATCGTAATTTCATTGCAGGCTATAAAAGCCCTGGTACAGATGGGTCGACTTCACCAAGTACAACAAGCCCATCCTCAAGCTCAAGTAGCTCATCTTCTAGTTCAAGTAGCTCAAGTAGTTCGTCTTCAAGCTCAAGTAGCTCATCGAGCTCATCTTCAAGCAGCTCATCTTCAAGCTCCTCAAGTTCAACTTCTTCATCGAGCTCAAGCTCTTCTTCTAGTTCTTCCTCACATTCAAGCGACTCAAGCAAATCTGTAGTTGGCCGTTTATTGCCAAAAACAGGTCAAGAAACAGGTGTCGTTTTGGCAACATTGGGCTTGCTCTCACTTGCAGGGATTGCTATTGTCTCCCTTCGCAAGAAATTTTAAGATAAGCATCTAAAAGGTCGGATATCTCTCCGATCTTTTTTAGTCCATCCAGACAGGAGTTGGTCCTTGCTTGGTTTTATGTTATAGTAGAAGAGAAGAATAAAAAGGAGAATTCGAAATGTCCGAGAAAGATCAAGAACAATTTATGAAACATACTCCCGTAGAGGGTGCGCCTCAATTTGATGTGGCTGCGCCAGCCTTTGTCCCAAAAGAAGAAGCCGAAGACTTGGTCGTTCCAGAAGCTAGTGGCCTTTCAGTGACGGAGACGGAAGCAATGAAAGAAGAGGCAAACGAGCCAGTTATTTCAGAAACGGTGGAGCTTCCAAAGGTGGATGAAGCAACTGTTGGAGAACATCCGGATGTAGTTGCTGCTCCCCAACCGACTCCTCCATTCCAACCTGCACCTCAAGCTCCTCAAAATATGGCAGCTGAACCAATTGGTCCGCAAACAGTGCCTGTTCCTGAGACACCTATTCCACAAGCTCCTCTTTCTCCTGTTGGAAGACCGATGGATACTGCGGACAAGAAGGCGATTCGTTTTGCCCTTGGGATTTTAGTTGGGCTTCTTATCGGTGGAGTCAGTGGCTATTTGATTGGTCATGCTAGCCCTAGCACGTCATCATCTAGAAAGCAGACTTCTTGGTCAGGTAACCAGTCTGGTTCGTCTTCCAATATCGATTTGGATCAATTGACCGCAGAAGACGCGGAAGTTGATTTTAGCTGGAAACAGTCTGATATCGAGCAACTTCAGTTTTTAACAGGAAGTGATGCTGGGGAGACTCCTGAGGAAATGATTGAAGCTTATGGGAAAGCTAGCTCCGTTCAATTTGAAAGTGGAGAATTGAAATTATTTTGGGATGATAACTCTTATAATAAAGAGGTCAAAGCGACTTACTCTAAGAAAGGGAAAGAATTCCAGCTTGTCAAATTTGAATTTAATCAATTTGGGAAAAATCTTACGGTTGAGGACAACTTTGCAGATGGATTCAAAGTTGGAAATAGTGAGACCGGTGCTGGAGGAACCTCTTACAAAGAGCTTTTAGAAAAATACGGTGATGCAGTCAATCTGACGGTGAGTTCATCTGATGATTCAGACGAGATAGAATTGGTCATGGACTTCCAAAAGAAAAATGGGGACTACGTGGATTTGACCTTTATTCGCCAAGAAAATGGAGATTTTCTCTTGAGCAGTAAAGACAGCTACTAAAAGGATCAGACAAGAAAGAGGCAAGCGCCTCTTTTTTGGGATAAGACGAGACAAATACGCTAATTTTCTATACAATAGAAAGAGTTTGAATAGAAAGAGCATGAAGGATGGAAGAAATGAAAGAGTGGATAGAACATCATAAGCGGATCCTCCAAAAAGCTGCAAGTGCTTTGCTGGCTTTTATGGTTGGTGTTTGCTTGGTGTTTATGATTCATCCAGTGAAAACCTTGCCCAAAGATCGCTTGTTGAGTTTGTCTCGCATGCAAGAAGACAGCCAGCAATTTGTTGCGTCTTCTTCCAAAGAGCCGGCTTTAGAAGACTTGTTGTCATTGGACCTTGCAAGGGGAGAAGGAAAGACACAAAAAAATTGGGTGACTTTATCTGCATTCGTCAAAAAAATTGGAAAAGCAGCGAGTTTTACACAAGAAGATACGACTTTTGGAACGCAAGTCCAGCTAGGCTATGGGACTCCTGTGCAGGGGATTCATCCTTATACCATAGAATTTCAAAAGCAGGATGATACCTTTTATTTGAGCTCGATTCAAGGCTTTGCGCCCAAGTCGGCTCACTATCAGAGCAAAAAGAACTTAAAACTGGCAGATTTTACAGGCTATCAGACACTAGATGGAAAAAAGGAAAAGGGGACAGCAGTAGAAGATGTCTTGAAAAAATCAGGTCTTCCCAATTCTCTTAGTTTGACCTCTGAAAAGGACAAGCAAGTCCTAGCCCTGTCTTATCAGGTGACAGATGGACTGGTCTCTTTAACCTTTGAACGTGACCATAGTGGTCAGTATCGTTTGACGAAGAAGGGGTGAAGCAGATGATCGAGTGGATGAAAAAGAATCGAAAAGAGCTCTTGCTGCCGTTTTTGTGTTTTGTTTTAGGATTGTTACTTGCGATTGCAAGCATCCAGGTGCAGGAGCAGGGAACCGATACCAAGGAGGACCAAACACTGACTCATTTCCAGCCAAAGGATTACAAGAATTTGGTCAGCAAGGAACAAGAAATCAAACAGTTTAAATGGACCATCGAAGCTGTGGCGAATTTAAAAGTTCGTCTCAAGCAGAGTCAGCAACCAGGAACCCGCTTGGAAACAGTTGTGACGGAATGGGGAAAAGCCCAAAAAGTTAAGTATACAAAGACAGCTCAAGGAGAAAAAACCGTTCTTGTCTTGACTTATGCAGCTAAGCAAACCGATCAGGGCAAGAAAAGTGTAACCTTGTGGTTTGAACAGGAAAAAGACCAGGGGTATCGCTTGACGATGGTGGATGCGACGAATTTGTTGGACGCAAAAGAGAAGACAAGCAGTGAGAAAGAAATCACTACTGAAAAAGAGAAAAAAGGTACAGAATTCGCCCAGCTCATTAAGCAACTAGGAAATCCTCAACGCTTGGTCTGGGGGGAAATGCCAGATGGCGGAATGGGCTATCGCGCGACTTACCAGGTGCCAGGGCAGCCAGAAGTGGTGATGGAATTCAAGAAAAAAGCCAAGAAATTGGTGTTGGTATAAGAAAGGAGACATCATTGGACGATCAACGGACAGACATCAAGGCAGCTTCCTCTCACCAGGGTGGAAGCCGCTTGATTTCAGAAGCCGATCTGGCTTCAATAGGGATGGACAATCATCAGGATACTAGAAGCCATTCAGATACGATGGAGTCTTCCCCTTCTTCCTCAAAAGAGGGGATTGGTTCGCTTTTGCGATTTTTTGGGTGGTTCGCCTTGTTTATGGCTTTTGTGTTTGTGCTTCAAAACGAAGTTAATAAAAGCTCTTCTTCATCTTCTTCGAGTGAGGGGATCAATGGTTTATCACGTGATGGTATCAGAACGGAATATCTGACCAGTGAAAATAGTTCTTATATCGCCTCAGCTAATGAATTTCAATTTCAGCCAACCTATGAAAAGGCTATGTCTCTCATTCCTGATTTTGCAGTGGAAGAAAAAAAGACCTCTTTTGGGACGGTAGACCCACAAGATGTCGTTGCAGCATTAGGTAAAGCAAGGAGTGGGGAAGCAACGTATAGTGATAGCAGTTCCAGTCCCTTTTTGCTGACATTAGATTACCAATCAAAGGATGCAGATGGGAAGGTTCTTCTTGAAAAAACAGGTGCCTTTTACAGGATCTCTCTTTTAAGTTTGAAACACTTAAAAAGTGACCGATTTGCGAATAAGAATGGGAGCTTGACGAAGGACGATTTTGCCACTATCAAGGTCGGAATGCCTTATTTAGACCTACTCAATACGGTAGGGATTCCGGATGAAATATATGTATCTGGGCTTTTAGGTTACGGGGAAGCGCCTTCCTTTACCTATCGATTATCGGATTCTCAAACGGTTCAAATCCATTTTGATAGCCGGCAAACCATCAAGGATATCAAATCGAAAGAGGTAGCGACCACACCAGCTTCCTCTACATCTACAGCACAGTAAAAAAATCAGCCGAAGCATTTTAAATAAAAGGAGAGGACAATGGGAAATAAAGACTGGTCGCATCTACGAAATGAGCACCAGAGTCGGTTTTCGAAAGGCCAGCCGAAAGAAGCACCCTTAGAAAAAGGAAGTCCTGAGAAGTTAGAAGATACGCTCGCAAAAGAGCCAGAAGTGGTAGAAGTCCCTGCTTTTCAGGAAGAGGTGAAACAAGAAGAGGAACGAAAAGACGAACCAGCGATTGGTGTGAAGGAGGAATCGTATGATCCAAAGGAAGGCTCATTTGCTACACCTGAAGACGAATCAGCTCAGGTCGTTCTTGCTACACCACTAACAGAAGAAGCAAGGTCAGAAACACCAGCACAAGATACAATAGGGCAGTCTCCTTCAGCTGAGAAAAAAGTAGAGCACCAGGGTGGGAGCCGCTTGATTTCAGAAGCTGACCTGGCTTCAATAGGGGGAGGCAGGCATTCAGAACCAAGACAAACGGTACTAGACTCCCAATCGGATAGGGCGAAAACCTACTCTCCTTCCTCTAATAGTGGAGGGTCTTCGCTGGCAGCCTTTTTTGGATTATTGGCCATGCTGGGATTATTTGCCTATCTAGCTTCAGGAGGTATCCATAGTGAGGAACATCCTTCATCTACTACTAGTGAATACGGAAGTCCTGGCCGGTCTTATGGAACCAGAAAGGAAATCTTGAAGAGTGGTACGAGTACCTTGATTGCACCGGAAGGTGAATTTCAGTTTCAAGTGACCTATGAGAAGGCGATTTCCCTGATTCCTGGTTTAAGTGAGGGGGATCAAGGCCGTACCTCTTCAACTTATCTGTCTCCGCAGGATGTGGTAGCTGTACTGGGGAAGGCTAGTAGTGGGGAAGAAACCTACCAAGAGGGTAGTGTCGGTCCTTTCATGACAAGCTTGGATTATGAGGCTGAAGGATCCCCTTCTTCTGTATCTGTTTTGCTTTCAAATATAATTGGTAGCCGTCTATCTTCTCTTAATTTTGAGAACTTAAACAGTGAGCGATTAGCCAATAAAAATGGCAGTTTGAACAGAGAGGATTTTGCCAATATTAAAATAGGAACCAGCTATGCAGATCTTGTGAATACAGTCGGAATTCCTAGCCGTGTTTCTTGGTCGAGTATGATGAGTTCAGAGTCTTTTTTAACCTTTCACTATAAACTTTCTGATTCGCGTTTAGTTACGATTCACTTTGGAAGCAATCGCACCATCAGTGAAATAACAGGCCTGGAGAATTCGGCTACAACCACGTCGCCTTAGGTGTTCATCTCACTAGGATTGTGGTATAATATGGATACCTTTAATTGAAATGAATGGAGAATCTCATGACTGCACAAAAAATGTCTGCTCAAGAAATTATAGCTTTTATTGGAAATGCAGAGAAGAAAACAAATGTGAAAGTAACCTTTGAAGGGGAATTGGCAACAGCTGTTCCAGCTTCTGTCACAAAACTAGGTAATGTGTTGTTCGGTGATTGGAAAGATATCGAGCCGCTTCTTGCCAACTTGACAGAGAATAAGGATTATGTGGTCGAACAAGATGGCCGGAATTCAGCTGTTCCCTTGCTGGATAAGCGCTATCTAAATGCGCGTATCGAACCAGGTGCTATTATTCGTGACCAAGTGACCATCGAAGACAATGCTGTCGTGATGATGGGGGCTGTGATCAATATCGGTGCTGAAATCGGTGCAGGAACCATGATTGATATGGGGGCTATCCTTGGTGGTCGTGCTACAGTTGGTAAAAACAGCCACATCGGTGCAGGTGCCGTTCTTGCAGGTGTCATTGAGCCAGCTTCTGCTGAGCCTGTTCGGATCGGTGACAATGTCTTGGTCGGTGCCAATGCAGTTGTGATTGAAGGGGTCCAAGTTGGAAACGGTTCTGTCGTTGCCGCTGGCGCTATCGTTACTCAAGATGTCCCTGAAAATGTGGTCGTAGCTGGTGTCCCAGCTCGCATCATCAAGGAAATCGATGAAAAAACACAACAAAAAACAGCACTCGAAGACGCCTTGCGTAATTTGTAACATATTGATAGTAGAGGCCGCAAGGCCTCTATTCTAATATAATAGAAAGAAGACGACTATGACATTGGATTTAATCAAAATCAGACGGGATTTGCACCAAATCCCTGAAATTGGATTGGAAGAATTTGAAACCCAAGCCTACCTCTTAGAGCGAATCGCAGAGATCACAGCGGGCAAGGAATTTGTAGAGCAACGGACTTGGCGGACCGGGATCCTGGTTTATCTCCATGGGTATGCACCTGAAAAAACGATCGGCTGGCGGACGGATATCGATGGCTTACCGATTGTGGAACAAACGGGCCTTGATTTTGCTTCTAAGCACGAAGGACGGATGCATGCTTGTGGTCATGATATGCACATGACGACAGCCCTTGGGCTTTTGGATCAACTGGTTCAAGTACAACCAAAAAATAACCTGCTCTTTCTCTTCCAACCAGCTGAAGAAAACGAAGCTGGTGGGATGCTCATGTATAAGGACAATGCTTTTGGCGACTGGCTCCCTGATGAATTTTATGGTCTGCATGTGCGCCCTGATTTGAAGGTGGGAGACATTGCGACCAATACGGGTACCCTTTTTGCGGGGACCTGTGAAGTCAAGATTACCTTTACAGGTAAGGGAGGGCATGCTGCCTTTCCACATGAGGCCAATGATGCTCTTGTAGCGGCCTCTTACTTCATTACCCAAGTCCAATCGGTCGTGAGTCGAAATGTCGATCCGATTGAAGGGGCTGTGGTGACCTTTGGTTCCATGCATGCAGGAACAACCAATAATGTGATCGCTGAGACGGCCTTCCTTCATGGGACCATTCGGACCTTGACCATGGAGATGAATCTTTTGACTCAAAAACGGGTCAAAGCCATTGCAGAAGGAGTTGCAGCAGCCTTTGATGTGAAATTGGACCTGGAACTAAAGCAAGGAGGCTACCTGCCTGTGGAAAACCAACTAGAATTGGCCAAAGAACTCATGGACTTTTTCACAGCTGAGGAAGACGTGAACCTGATTGATATTCTGCCTGCGATGACAGGAGAAGACTTCGGCTTTCTCTTGAGCAAGGTCCCGGGTGTCATGTTCTGGCTGGGAATTGATACCCCTTATGCCTTGCACCATCCAAAGATGAGCCCAAATGAAGCAGCCCTTCCCTTTGCTGTGGAAAACATTGGTAAATTTTTGAAAATGAAGGCCAACCAATAAAGGAATGATTCAACTCCGTCTGGAGTTGGATTTTTTCTTTGTTGTAAAAAAACTGTTCGGATCTTTCCTAAAAAATGATACAATAAAAGCTAGACAAAAGGAGTAGGGAATGAAGAAAACACTACGAAAAGAAACCATTGCAGCTATGAAAGCACTGCCGCAAACTATAAAAACTCAAGCAGATGAAGAGCTGACTCAGCGCCTCTTGGAGTTACCAGCTTTTCAGGAGGCAAAGACCCTTGCGACCTATCTGTCTTTTGGCCATGAAGTTTCCACAGCTGGCTTGATCCAAGCTGCTCTTCAACTTGGAAAACGCGTCTGTGTTCCCCGTACCTATCCACAAGGGCGGATGGAATTTGTGGAATACGATCCTGACATTTTGGAAAAGACACGCTTTGGTTTGTTGGAGCCCAATGAAAAAGGAAGGGTTGTGGATAAGTCAGAGATTGATCTGATCCATGTACCAGGCGTGGTCTTCCAGTCAAAAGGCTACCGAATTGGCTATGGTGGTGGCTATTATGATCGTTATTTAGCAGATTTTACTGGAAAAACGGTTAGTACGATTTATTCCATCCAGCAGAAGGAGTTCCAGCCAGATACGTTTGATCAGGCAGTTCAGGAGGTGCTAGTCTATGAAGTTGCTCTTTGATCGTCGTTATCCTGTGACCAGCATCTTATTGCTCGTCACAACGGCAGTCTTTCTTTCCATGTTTATCCGATTTGGAAGTGACTACCAAACGGGTGCTGCTGTTTACTATAGCGGTGGGATTATCGGAGAAGTTGTGGAAGCTGATCCAAGCCAGTTATGGCGAATCGTGACAGCTACATTTGTTCATATCGGCCTAGAACATTTTGTGCTCAATATGATCACCCTCTATTACTTGGGACGTCTGGCAGAAGATCTCTTTGGATCGAAGGCTTTCTTAGCTCTTTATCTCTTATCAGGAATGATGGGCAATGTTTTTGTTGCTATTTTTACGCCAGATGTGATTGCGGCAGGAGCTTCTACAGCCCTCTTTGGACTGTTTGGGACCATTGGTGCTTTGCGTTTTATTGTCCAAAGTCCCTATATTCGCCATTTGAGTCAGTCCTATACCAGCTTGATTGTGGTCAATTTGATCTTTAGCTTCATGCCAGGAATCAGTATGGCGGGGCACATCGGTGGTTTAGTAGCTGGGGTCATGTTGGCTTATGTCTTTCCAGTAAGAGGGGAGGCTCGCTTTATGAACCGAACCTATCAGATGAGTGCAGCCCTATCTTATCTCTTGCTTTTGCTTTATTTCTTAGGTAAAATCTTGAATCTATTTTAAGAAGAGGCTAGGACAAAAGTCCTAGCCTCTTAATTGTTTTTGGATTGTCGAGCAAGACGC
>NZ_JVSR01000082.1:0-74272 GCF_001069785.1 Streptococcus parasanguinis | reverse complement strand
GACGAAATCGAATTCTAACGAATTACCGATTTCTGTCCCACTCTCTTTTAGTTTAGATATTTAATGAAGAACTCAATCAGTTTCATGATTTGTGTAAAGAACCAAGGTAGAAACAGAAGAGCTAGGAAGGTAACATGCCATTTCCAATAGAGTGAAACCAAGCCAACGGTTTCTCGAATCCAAGCGGATGGGAGATAGTAAAAAGCTGTTCTTGAACCGATACTTCGACCAGGTATTTTCAATCGTCTCATAAAGACACCTGCACGGAGCGCGTGAAAAGAATTGGTCACCACAAGGACTCGCTTGCCAAGCCCCTCTTCTTCAAGGATACGCTTGCTAAAGGTCAGGTTTTCAAAAGTAGTACGAGAGCGATTCTCGATGAGAATGGCGTCTTCTAGAACCCCATGTTCCATCAAGTATCTGGCCATCGCTTCCGCCTCAGCGATCAGCTCATCTGACCCTTGACCACCAGAAACAATCAACTTTGGTCGTTTCTTGAACTGCTCATAGACGGCCTTTCCCTTCTCAAGACGCTGGGCCAAGAGTGGGGGAATCTTGTCTCCGATCAAACCTGAGCCAAGGATGATGATGGCGTCTGGCTCTTTGCGAACTGGAAAGAGATTGCAAAAAGTCCCATAGGAAACATAAGAGAGGTAGAGAAAAGTCATGTAAAACAAGGTGAAGTCAGTCAGATAAATGAGGATGTCATTCCCTGGGAAATAGGGTAGAAAATGTAGTGCCAAAGCTCCGATAATAAACAGTCCATAAAGCAGAGAGAGGAGGTTGGCCAGTCTTTTTCCTTCAAAAAGCATCATTTGACGACCGTTAAAAAGGAGAAAGATAGATGAGATAATAATGCTGAGAAAAACGAGGATGGAAATCACTACAAAGACAATCATTGCAATTTGTTGATTGAACCATAGCTCAGTTCGAACGACTAGTAGAAATGCAGAAATCAGTAGAAGAAGCCCCAGGTTTATTGAAAAGAGATAAGCATTGAAAAGCCTTCTGCGATCACTCATAAAGAACAATAAAAAGATAAGAGCTGGAAATAACCAGAATAGATATAGATACATGTTTTACCTCTCGTAAAATCTTACATCCATTGTACCATAATGACTGATAGAAATAGCGGATTGTTCATGCAAATAAGTTGCATTCTTCAAATGAATTTGATAAAGTTAAGATTATCGTTTTTTTAAGGAGATCGTATGTTACGAAAAGGTTCCCTGACAGGTTTATTACTGTTTGGTATTTTTTTTGGTGCTGGAAACCTGATTTTCCCGCCGACTCTTGGTGCTTTATCGGGTAATCAATTTTGGCCAGCAATTGCTGGGTTTGTCCTTTCAGGCGTGGGAATTGCCATTGTGACCTTGATTATCGGGACACTCAATCCCAAAGGTTATATTGATGAGATTTCTCGTAAGATTTCACCTGTTTTCGCAATTGTATACTTAGTTGCGCTGTATCTTTCGATTGGTCCTTTCTTTGCCATTCCAAGAACGGCGACGGTATCTTTCGAAGTGGGGACAGCCCCCTTATTAGGTGGAATGAATGCCAGTTTAGCACTTTTCATTTTTACCCTGGTCTACTTTTTGCTTGCTTTTTTGATTGCTTTGAATCCATCTAAGATTCTAGATCGAATCGGTCGTATTTTGACCCCGATCTTTGCGATTCTCATTTTGATCTTAGTCGTTCTTGGAGCTCTAAAATACAGTGGGCATGCTCCAATGGTGGCTACAAAAGCTTATCAGGCATCTGCCTTTGGGCAAGGATTTTTAGAGGGGTACAATACCTTGGATGCCTTGGCATCTGTTGCCTTTAGTGTGATCGCAGTGACTACTTTGAATCAACTTGGATTTTCAAGTAAGAGAGAATACATCAAGACTATTTGGTTGGTTGGAATTGTTGTAGCCCTTGGTTTTAGTGTGCTGTATATCGGTTTAGGATATCTGGGGAATCATTTTCCTATTCCAGCTTCTGTTATGGCATCTGATACCAATAAAGGGGTGTATGTATTATCAGAAGCGACCAAAGCGATCTTTGGTCCGACTGCTCAGATTTTCCTAGCAGGAATGGTGACGGTAACTTGCTTTACCACAACCGCTGGTTTAATCGTCTCTACCAGTGAATTCTTCCATAGCACCTTCCCTAAGGTCTCTTACAAGGTCTATGCAAGTGTCTTCACTTTGATCGGTTTTGCGATTGCCAACCTTGGCTTGAATGCCATTATTGCCTTTTCATTGCCGGTCTTGATGATTCTTTACCCAATCACCATTACCATTGTATTGATTGTGATAGTGAATAAATTTGTGGCTCTATCAAAACCAGGAATGCAACTGACTATTTTCTTGGCCAGCTTGGTCTCTCTTGCAAGTGTTCTGGCAAATACCTTTAAAATTTCACTAGTTGAAAAGGGGATTTCTTTGCTTCCATTTGCAGCTCAATCTCTTCCATGGTTAGTGCCAGTAGTTATCGGGATTCTTTTATCGCTCGTATTACCAAATAAACAAACGGCAGAAGAATAAGTTATATTAGAAACTCTAAAGGTTTGTGCTTTAGAAATAGATTGAAGATAATATCCTCTTAGAAACTTTCCTTAGGTGAGTAAGGACGTCAGCGAACTTCATAGAAGTTCCATGACTTAGTTTTGGACCTGAGGTTCCAAAACTCCCGAGTGCCTGAAACAATTGTGTTTCAGGCACTTTTCTCACGGCGGCAAGTTTCAATGTATACTTGAATGTGCCTTATGTATTCTTTTAGTTTTTCACCACAACTTAGACTCTAAAGTTTTGTGCTTTAGGGTTTTTCTTTTGAAACTAGGATCTAAATCCAAACTTTAGTAAAAAAACGTAGCAGAAATTTTTATTTTAGGTCAGTCAATGTTATACTGAATGTAGCATATCGATATACGGAGTGAACTATGAATCCAATCATTTTTTCATTGACAGTTTTTCTTGCGGGTATTCTGTCTTTCTTTTCTCCCTGTGTCTTTCCTTTGCTACCGGTTTATATTGGAATCTTGCTAGGAAGTGATCAGGAAAAGGCTATCCGATTGTTCGGGAAAAAAATTCGCTGGCATGGCTTGCTGAAAACCCTTTGTTTTATTGCAGGTATTTCTGTTATTTTCCTCCTCATTGGTTTTGGAGCGGGCTTGCTTGGAAAGATCATGTACACCAATTGGTTCCGTTATCTGATGGGAGCCCTCATCATTATCCTTGGTCTTCATCAAATGGAAGTCTTTCATTTTCATTTCCTTGAAAAGCAAAAAACAATGGATTTTGGAGCCAACAAACAGAAGAATGAATTGTTTTCAGCTTTTCTCCTTGGTCTTGGTTTTAGTTTTGGTTGGACGCCTTGTATTGGTCCGGTATTAGGATCAGTTCTTGCTTTAGCAGCATCAGATGGGCAAGATGCTCTTATGGGAGCTATTTATCTCCTTGTTTATACATTGGGAATGGCTCTTCCGTTTTTACTGTTGGCCTTAGCATCTAGTCTGGTCTTACCTTACTTTAATCGTCTCAAACCCCATTTGTTATTGCTGAAGAAAATCGGCGGAGCCATCATTATTCTAATGGGAATTCTCTTACTCTTGGGACAATTGAACAGTTTGTCATCTATCTTTTCATAAAATAATCCGGAGGTATAACACATGATGAAAGGTATTAAATACGCTTGTTTCTCAGTTCTCTCTTTAGCTTTGCTGTCAGCTTGTTCCATGAATCAATCCAGTGAGAGTAGTATGGACAATCAGCCAACAATGAATACAACAACGAATAAGAATGCTTTGGTAGGAAAAGACGCTAGTGACTTTGAACTAAAGGATATGAAGGGGAATACGGTTAAACTTTCAGACTACAAAGGGAAGAAGGTTTATTTGAAATTTTGGGCAACCTGGTGTGGCCCTTGCCGGCAAAGTATGCCTGAACTAGAGAAATTGGTCAAGGATACGGATAGAGACTTTGAAATTCTGACCATTATGGCACCAGGACTCCAAGGTGAAAAAACAGAAGAAGAATTCGTCAAATGGTTTGATCAACAAGATTACAAGTCCGTACCGGTCTTGTACAATCCAGACGGTTCTGCATTTGCAGATTATCAGGTTCGCTCTATTCCTACAGAAGTCTTTATAGACAGTCATGGGAAAATTGGACATGTCCAATTAGGGGCAATTTCAAACGAAGATGCTAAGAAGATCATCAAAGACTTACAATAAAAAAATGAAGCACGAAGCTTCATTTTTTTATTAGTTGCTTGCACCAGAAGTGGCATCGGCATCTCCGTGCCCTCCGTCACCATGTCCTCCAGCATCTGAAGCACCAGAAGTTGCATCTGCACTACCGTGTCCACCAGCAGGAGCAAATGGACCGCTTCCGCCAACTAGACGTTGTCCTGTTGTTTGTAGGTACCAGTCCAACCATGGTTTGAAGTTGAAGACAATCTCATTGATACCAGCGTATGAACCATCTTCATAGTACATAGCTTGGTAGTTGTGAGTGTTGATCACACCCTCAGGAGATCCTGGAACAATGGTCCGAACATAGTCTTGGTTACCGTTACGAAGGGTACCAATCACCCATTCCACGTTTTTCATACGTGCTGGTGGTAGGGAACCATGAACGGTTGACATCCGGCTTCCTGATTGAGGTGGCACGCGTTTGGCAAACATGGTATCAGGATCTTGATGGGCATTGTTGTAGTAGAGGAATTGGTTGTTATCATCGGCATAGGTCAATTCAAATGGCATAGCCTTTAAGAACATATCAATTTGGTTAACGGTTAGGATACCGTGGTCGAGTTTGACATAGGTATCGCCGGAAACGGCACCAGTGATTTCAGCTACTTTTTCTACCCAATCTGGATCGTCAGGATCGACTTCAGTAACAGTTGTAGCGATTGGATGATTACAATCCAAGTCTTCTGGTTCAATTGGTTTTGGTTTTTTCAATTTAGATACAACCTCAACGTATTTCATAAAATTATCCAAGCAGGTTTCAAGGAATTTGACGGTTCCCTCGTTAATGATATTGCCGTCTTCGTCAAAAGCTTCTTTTGCTTTTCCAAGAAGGAATTCATTTCCTGGAAGGGTATAAGCATTGACACCTGGGGCATCGAGGATCTTACGGAGGTGAACTTGCGCACGTGAAGTCCCTTGATCATAGTAAGAAGCACCGACGATCATAACCGGTTTGTTTTCAAATGGATGCACCTCGAAAGAGAGCCATTCAAGAACAGACTTGAGAGCAGCAGAGATCGTATGGTTGTGCTCTGGAGTGGCAATGATAACACCATCTGCACGAGTGATTTTGTTATATAAGAGACGTAATTGGAAACTTTCGTCCCATTTTTCATCTTGGTTAAACATTGGAACTTCGTCGATTTCAAGAACTTCCAATTCAAATTTGATCTTAAATTGGCGGCGAATGAATTCCAAAAGTTTACGGTTATATGATTGATCGTAGTTCGATCCTACAAGTCCAACAAATTTCATTCTTTTCTGTCTCCTATCTTACAAGTTTTCCCAGTCAAATTCTTCAGCATCTTTGCGAAGTAATTCTTGGGCGTTGCGCAATTTGTCTGTGATTTTTACAAACACACGGAAATCATTGAAGACCGCATCTAATTTTTGAATGACATCTAAATCCACCAAGTCTCCATTTTGATCAAAGGCTTGCAATGAATGAGAGAGCAAGAATTCATCTGGCAAGACATTCGCTTTAATTTCAGGAGCATTTAAGATTTGGCGAAGTTGGAGTTGGGCGCGTGAAGATCCCAACGTACCGTATGATGCCCCAGTAATCATGACCGGTTTGTTCAACAATGGGAAGACTCCGTATGAGAGCCAAGCGAGTGCACTCATCAAGACTGCTGGAATAGAGTGGTCGTATTCTGGAGTTCCAATAATGACCCCATCAGCTTCTTCAATTTTTGCAACAATATCTAAGACAGCTTCAGGAACTTGTTTGTCGGCTGGTTTGTTAAAGACAGGGATATCTTTAATTTCGACCAATTCGATCTCAGCCTTATCAGCAAAATGTTTTTGCATGTATTGAAGCAGTTGACGGTTTGTAGAACGTTTGGAGTTAGTCCCCACAATCGCAATAAGTTTTATCATGGAAAATTCCTTTCTGATAGGAGAATTATAAATAAGATTGAAGCCCACTTGTATAGGCGATCTTGCCTGATTGAGAAACCAATAAGGTATCTATACCAGGAAGTGATTCAACAGTGTTGAGGATAGAAGCAGGAGATTCCCCGAACAAGCGGGTAGTCCATATCTCCCCGTCTACGGATCGATCAGATATGATGGTGATACTGGCTAAGTCTGTCTCGACCGGATAGCCCGTCGCGCTATCAAAGATGTGGTGAAACGACTGGCCGTCAACTTCTAAATGACGCTCGTAGATGCCAGAGGTGACAATAGATTTATCCTTGACAGAGAGGACCAGTAGGTGCTGACCTCTTTTTTCGACTGGATTTTGAATGCCAATCCGCCAAGGTTGCTGTTTGACGGGATGTTGACCGACAGTGAGGATATTTCCTCCAAGATCGATCAAGGCATCTGTTACTCCCTGGCTCTTTAAAAAGGTCGCAATGCAGTCTGCACTATAGCCCTTAGCCAAGGCACCTAAATCGATCTTCATTCCAGGACGTGTCAGAAAGACCGTATGGTTTTCTGGGTCGAGCTGAATTCGGTGAGGATCGATCATGGTCAGAGCTTGATTAATTTCCCCTTGCTGGGGACGTCTAGCATCTGAAAATCCAATTCGCCAGGTCTGTACAAGAGGACCAATGGCGATGTTTAAATGGCTGTTTTGAGCTTGACTATGCAAGGTTCCTAATGCAATCAGTTCAAAAAGATCTGGATGAACTTGGACAGGAGCAATACCAGCTTGGTAATTGACCTCCATGAGTTCAGAACTTGCATCATTGGCACTGAAGCGATGTTCGTAGGAGCGAAGAAGTTCAAAGCAGCGGGCTAAGAGTTCATTCGCTTGTGGGTGACAGATCGAAACAGTGATGGTCGTTCCCATCAAACGTTCGGATCGACTACTTAGGTCCACTAAAAATCTATCCTTTCCTATTTTCACTTACTTACAGTATATCAAAAAGATATCGTTTTCACAATCATTTCAAGCATATTGTTTGACATTTTTTGAAACATGTGAAGTGGGATTTTCTGGAAAATTGAAAAAAAGATCACAAATTCTGAGCAAAATAATTGTAACCGATATCATTTTTATGATATACTCAAGAAGTAAATTAAATTAAAGGTAGGATTTATTCTATGAGTAAAATCGTTGTTGTAGGGGCTAACCATGCCGGAACAGCTTGTATCAACACTATGTTAGATAATTTCGGAAATGAAAATGAAATTGTAGTTTTTGACCAAAACTCAAACATTTCATTCCTTGGATGTGGGATGGCGCTTTGGATCGGTGAACAAATCGATGGTCCTGAAGGTCTTTTCTACTCTGACAAAGAAAAATTGGAAGCAAAAGGTGCAAAAGTCTACATGAATTCACCTGTTCTTTCAATTGACTATGACAACAAAGTGGTTACAGCGGAAGTTGATGGAAAAGAACATAAAGAATCTTACGAAAAATTGATCTTTGCGACTGGATCAACACCAATCATTCCTCCAATTAAAGGAGTTGAAATCGTACCTGGTAACCGCGAATTCAAAGCAACTCTTGAAAATCTTCAATTCGTTAAATTGTACCAAAACGCTGAAGAAGTGATCGAAAAATTGAAAGACAACAGCAAACACTTGAATCGTATCGCCGTCGTTGGTGGTGGTTACATCGGTGTTGAACTTGCTGAAGCTTTCGAACGTCTTGGTAAAGATGTTGTCTTGGTGGATATCGTGGACACTGTTTTGAATGGTTACTACGACAAAGACTTCACTGACATCATGGCGAAAAACTTGGAAGACCACAACATCCGTTTGGCACTTGGACAAACTGTTCAAGCGGTTGAAGGAGATGGTAAGGTAGAACGCCTTGTAACCGATAAAGAAACCTTCGATGTAGATATGGTTATCTTGGCTGTTGGTTTCCGTCCTAATACAGCTCTTGCTGATGGTAAGATCGAACTCTTCCGCAACGGTGCCTTCCTTGTTGATAAGAAACAAGAAACGTCACTTCCAGGTGTATACGCAGTTGGTGACTGTGCGACGATTTTCGATAACGCTCGTAACGAAATGAGCTACATCGCTCTTGCATCTAATGCGGTTCGTTCAGGTATTGTTGGTGCCTACAATGCGACTGGTCATGAATTAGAGGGAATCGGTGTTCAAGGTTCTAACGGTATTTCTATCTACGGCCTTCACATGGTTTCAACTGGTTTGACTCTTGAAAAAGCGAAAGCTGCAGGCTTCAATGCCACTGAAACTGGCTTCAACGACCTTCAAAAACCTGAATTTATCAAACACGATAACTATGAAGTTGGTATCAAGATCGTCTATGATAAAGACACTCGTCAAATCCTTGGAGCTCAAATGGTATCACGTGATAGTGCCATCTCAATGGCTATCCACATGTTCTCACTTGCGATTCAAGAACACGTGACGATTGATAAATTGGCCTTGACTGACTTATTCTTCTTGCCACACTTCAACAAACCATACAACTACATTACAATGGCAGCTTTAACTGCTGAATAATGAATAATTGAAAAACAAAGCTAGCGGTGCTAGTTTTGTTTTTTTCTGATTTTCCATGTATTCAGAGGCAGTGAAATAAGGTATAATGAATAGGATAAGAGTTTGAAGGAGTTAGGGAATGTCTGCTAAAGAAGAAGCCTTAAAAAAGGAATTTCATTTTGCCTCTAGTTCAATTGTGGCCCATATTGTCAGAGGTGTTCTGGTTGGGATCGTTGTGGGCTGCATCGTCTCAAGTTTTCGTTTTTTGATCGAACATATTTTTCATTTTGTTCAAGGCGTTTACAAGGAGATGTCTGGTCAACCACTTTATTTGCTGGCGATGCTGTTGGGGTATGGGGTGATCGTACTGATTGCTGGCCGACTTATTCGCACCAATCGGGATATCAAAGGATCAGGAATTCCGCAAGTCGAAGCAGAACTTAAGGGGCTCTTGGCGGTAAGCTGGTGGGATACCTTGTGGAAGAAGTATATTCTAGGTGTCTTGGCCATCGGAAGTGGCTTGATGCTTGGTCGTGAAGGTCCTAGTATTCAATTAGGGGCAATGGGTGGAAAAGGAGTGGCCCATCATTTGAAGGTCAGTCCGGTTGAGGAGCGGTCTTTGATTGCAAGTGGGGCTGCTGCTGGCCTTGCCGCTGCCTTTAATGCACCTATAGCGGGGCTCTTATTTGTGGTTGAAGAGGTCTACCATCATTTTTCACGCTTCTTTTGGATTTCAACCTTGGCTGCTAGTTTGACGGCTAATTTTATTTCACTCAATGTCTTTGGTCAAACACCAGTGCTTCATATGCCACAAAATATTCCGCCACTCCATCTGTCTCAGTACTGGATTTATCTTTTTCTAGGAGTCTTTTTAGGGGCAGCAGGGTATGTCTACGAAATAGTGGTTCTCAATATCGGTCGATTGTATTGCTTACTTGAGAAGATTTTCCATGTTCCTTCTCATTATTCTTCTTTATTTGCCTTTGTCTTGATTCTTCCAATCGGCTATTTTCTTCCCCAAATTCTTGGTGGTGGAAATCAATTGGTCTTGGATTTGGCTCGAGTACCGTATCCAGTGCTGACCATCCTTCTTTATTTTGCGATCCGTTTCATCTGGAGTATGTTGAGCTATGGTAGTGGTCTACCTGGCGGAATTTTCTTGCCCATTCTAGCTTTAGGATCTCTTTTAGGCGCGATCGTTGGAACTTTCCTCCAAAACATTGGCTTTATCTCCCAAAATCAATTACCTCTCTTCATTATTTTAGGAATGAGTGGGTATTTTGGGGCTATTTCGAAAGCTCCTTTAACCGCTATGATTTTGGTAACAGAGATGGTCGGTGATATTCGTAGTTTAATGCCACTGGGTATGGTCACCTTGCTGGCTTATATGATCATGGATCTCTTCCATGGAGCACCAGTCTATGAAGCCATGCTGGAGCAACTCTTACCTGATAAGGCTCAAGAAGAAGGAGAGTTGACCTTGATTGAGATTCCTGTATCCGAAAAGATTGCAGGGAAACAAGTTCATGAACTCGAACTCCCCCAAGATATTTTGATCACCACGCAAATGCGAAGTGGTAAGAGCTATACGGTCAATGGTGCGACCCGCTTGTATCTAGGTGATAGCATTTTTGTGGTGGTGAAAGAATCCGAAATTGGACGAGTCAAGGATATTCTTTTGTAAAAGACAGTTTCTTAGAAAAGTCTTTCTATTATTAAATTTTCAGACAATTGTTGAAAAATGAGAAAACTTCTGGTAAAATAACTCCAAGAACAAAAGAGGAGAAGTCTTTCATGAAAAAATATAGTCTACTCTTATTGAGTGTTGCTCTTTTAGCAGGGTGTGCAAATACTACTAGCAAACAGTCCAGTCAAAAGACGCAAACTAGCTCAACGGTGCAGTTGTCAAAGGCTGACCAGAAGACCTTGGACAATGCGACGGCTGAATACAAAGATTTTGTCGAAATGCAAATTGACCAATTGCTCAAGGATACAGAAGGATTCCGTGCTACCCTAAAAGAAGGAAATTTGGAAGAAGCCAAAAAGCAATACCCCTTAATCCGCATGGCCTATGAACGGTCTGAGCCGATTGCTGAAACCTTTGGAGAATCGGATGTCAAAATCGACTACCGCTTGGTGGATTATGTAGATGAAAATAAATCAGAAGATGGCTGGTCAGGTTTCCACCGGATTGAGCGTATCCTTTGGGAAAACAATACTACAGATGGAACAGACAAATACGCTGACCAACTGGTGAACGATATCAAGGAGTTGAAAGCTAAAATTGCTACAGTAGAAGTCACACCGGATATCATGTTGACCGGAGCTGTCGATCTGCTCAATGAAGTGGCAACGCAAAAGATTACGGGTGAAGAAGAAGTCTTCTCTCATACAGATCTTTACGACTTCCGCGCTAATATTGAAGGGGCTGAAAAGATCTTCTCTCTCTTTAAACCCTTGATTGAGAAAAAAGATGCTAAATTGGTTAAAACCTTGGAAGCAGAATTCAAAAATGTCAATGCTCTATTGGACAAACACATGACAGATGATTCAAACTATAAGTCTTACACAGATTTATCCAAGGAAGATACCAAGGAATTGGCAGAAGCTGTGACCAAACTTGGCGAACCTTTGTCTCAAATGGGTGTGATTTTAGATGGGAAATAAGAAACATGGCTGACGAAAAATTTTTAGATAAAAAAATGGACCGTCGTGAATTTCTTAAAAAAGCAGGTATTGGAGGGGCTGGTCTAGCGCTGGGTCTCTCTGGTGCATCTGCTTTTTTCGCTAATCAAGACAGTTCCAGCAAAAAAGCTTATGATGGGGATGAAGACATCTCCTTTTATGGCAAGCACCAAGCAGGGATTACAACGCCCATGCAGAAGGCTTGCTACTTGGTTGTATTAGATCTTCACACGACGGACAAAAAAGAAGTCATCCAGCTCTTTAAAGACTGGACTGATTATAGTAGTAAATTAGTCGAAGGAGAGTTGGTCAAAAAAGATGGGGCCAATGCCCTTTTGCCACCAACAGATACAGGTGAAACAGTAGGGCTCAACCCCTATCGCTTGAGCTTGACTTTTGGGGTTTCGGCTTCCTTTCTAAAGAAACTGGGCTTGGAGGCCAAACGTCCGAAACTCTTTCGTGATTTGCCTCCATTTCCAAAGGAGCAGTTGCAGGACAAATATACAGGTGGTGATATCGTCATTCAGGCCTGTGCGGATGATGAGCAAGTAGCCTTTCATGCGGTGCGAAATCTGATTCGTAAGGGTCGCAATACCATTACCATGAAGTGGAGCAAATCAGGATTTGCAGCTATTGGTGACCAAAAAGAAACGCCCCGTAACCTCTTTGGTTTCAAGGATGGAACAGCAAATGTCACGACTGAGAAAGACTTTGACAAGGTCGTCTGGACTGACAGCAAGGACTGGATGAAGGGTGGTTCTTATATGGCTCTTCGCCTAGTGCAAATGCACTTGGAAACTTGGGATCGGACCAATTTGCAGGAGCAAGAAAACACCTTTGGTCGCTACAAGGAATCCGGTGCTCCCTTTGGTAAAACCAACGAATTTGATGAAGTAGATTTATCTAAACTACCAGTTGATTCACATGTTCGATTGGCCAAAGAAGTCGATCGACCGATTTTACGCCGATCATATTCCTATTCGGATGGCATCAATGAACAGACTGGGCAATTTGATGCCGGCTTGATCTTTATCGCCTTTCAAAAAGATCCGAACAGCTTTGTCAAAATCCAAACCAATTTGGGCGCAGTAGACAAAATGAACGAGTACATCACCCATATCGGAAGTGGACTCTTTGCTTGCTTTGCAGGCGTTGAGAAAGGAGGGTATCTTGGTCAAGCACTCTTTGAATAAACTCTTGATCCTTTTAGGCCTTCTTGCCTTGTTCTGGACTCATCCAGTATCTGCGGAGTCTTATAGCGATCTCTTTATCAAGATTACAGATGCAACAACAGCTGTACAAAATAAGGACCAGGATAAGGCCAAGGAATTGATCGCTGAGATTCAGGCTGCTTTTGAATCCAAAGACCACCATGATTCCAAGGCAGGGAAAAAAGTTAGCCAAGCCTTAGCTATAAAAGGGGAGGTAACTAAAGACGATCTCACCAAGATCTCATCAGCCTTGCTCGCTTTTGAAAAAGAGCAAAATCCGGTCGATTTAGAGGCGGAAAAAGACAAACTCGTGAGTCGCCTCGCTCCTTACTTTAAGAACCTACAAGAGGCCATTACGGCTAAGGATCTGGATAAAACCCGTCAAACCTATGCAGATCTCAATAACACATGGACGCGAAACGAAGCGGTGGTAAGAGATCACAGCACAGCCTACTATGGCAAAATCGAGACGGCCATTTCGCTCTTACGCAGTAGTATTGAAACAGAGCCTACCGATTTCACCAACATCCAGTCCTCTTATGATGACCTCAAAAATGGGATTGATGCTTTTGTAAAAGGAGAAGCCATTAGCAGTGCCAGTACGGATTTGACGCTGAACGATGGGATCAAGCTTTTGGAGAAGGCGCAAAGCCAATTCCAATCCGGCGACGATAAGTCTGCTGCAGCGACTATGAAGCAGTTCATCACGATCTGGCCAACCATCGAGGGAGATGTTAGCACGACCAATCCAAGTCTCTACACGCGCGTAGAGAGTGAATCCCCGGTTATAATGGTCAAGGGGAAAGAAAAGGCCTATCAAGAGAAATTACAAGCCTTGATCCGAGACTTGTCTGCGATCGATACGACAGCTTCTTACAACGCTTTTGATGCCATGTTGATTCTTCTGCGTGAAGGAGTAGAAGCCCTTCTGATTGTCATGGCGCTTGTGACGACCCTTAAGGCCGCTAAGATGAGGAAAGGTCTCAAATGGGTTTACGGTGGAGCTATCGCTGGTGTTCTTGCCAGTGCAGCAATTGCTCTTGTTTTGCAAGTAGCTTTTCCAGCCGTTACTTCGGGGTCTAACCGAGAAATCATTGAAGGTGGCGTTGGGATTTTCGCTGTGGTCATGATGATCCTCATCGGAATTTGGCTCCACAGCAAGTCCTCTGTCAAACAGTGGAATGCCTTTATGGACCGTCAAATGAAGACCGTGACGGCTACAGGAAGCTTTGTCTCGATGTTTGCCCTCAGTTTCTTAGCAGTCTTTCGTGAAGGGGCTGAGACTATTCTCTTCTATGTCGGGATCATTCCGCGGATTACAACCGCGAATTTCTTACTGGGAATAGGGTTTGCCATAGCCGTTCTCATCATCATTGCAGTGGCCATGACCAAGGCCAGTCAAGCTATCCAACCTCATCGAATCTTTTTCATTCTGACGTGGTTGATTTACGCTTTGGCCTTCAAGATGCTCGGTGTCAGCATTCACGCCCTGCAGTTGACCAATATCCTACCTAGCCATTTGGTCAATGGACTTCCAACCATCGATTGGGCGGGGATCTATCCAAGCTGGGAAGTTCTTCTTCCTCAAGGTATCTTTGTGGCCTTGATCGCACTCGTTACGGTGAGACAACATGGCAAAGAGTAGAGCAGATGAAATGACTATTGTTGAACATTTGGTCGAATTTCGAAAACGATTGATCGCAGTGGTCTTGTGCTATATTATCGTCTTCATCCTAGCATTTGTATTTGGAGGAGAAATCTATCAAGCCTTGACGGCTAGCCTGCATCAAAAACTGCTGGTACTGGGACCGAATGATATTCTCTGGATCTATGTATCGCTGGCCAATCTCACATCCTTTAGCCTGACCTTGCCCTTTATTGTCTACCAGATTTGGCAATTTGTAAGGCCGGCTTTGAGGGAGAAGGAGGCGCGTGCAGTCTTTGCCTACATCCCAGCTAGCTTTATTTGCTTTGTACTGGGGCTTGCATTTGGTTATTTCTTTGTCAGTCCAGCTATTTTAGAGGTCCTGATGCGATTGGGAGAAGGGCTGTTTGATACCCAATTAACAGCACAAAATTATCTAACCTTCTTATGGCACACTACCTTGCCTTTAGGGGTCTTATTCGAGTTACCAGTTTTGGTCGCTTTTCTGACCTCGATTGGACTTTTGACACCACAGTTTTTAATAACCTACCGACGTTATGCTTACTTTGTTCTGCTGGTCTTAGCCGTCGTGCTAACCCCTGCAGACTTTATCAGTGACTTGGCTATGACACTCCCTTTGATCCTCTTATTTGAAGTCAGTGTCGCCATCAGTAAAGTCATCTATTCAAGAAAAAGGAGAAACTAATGGGAATTTTACGTGATATTGGATCACCAGGATTGATCATCATCATCCTGGGCGCCCTCTTGATTTTTGGACCAAAACGCCTGCCTGAGTTGGGCCAGTCCATCGGCAAAATGTTTGCTGAATTTAAGACAGCTGTCAACAAAGGCAGTGAAGAAGCCGATCAAGACACCAAAGAAGCTAAAGAAGAAAAAGAATAATCAGACAATTTTCAAAATTCTATTGAGTTCGATTGCATAAAAAGGTATAATAAGACAAGTACTTGCAATCGACGAAGGAGGAAACCATGATTATTACGATTTTGTCACTCATTTTCTATTTCAGCTATATCGGATTCTTATGCTGGTTGGTCGTAAAAATTGTCGAAAAATTGTTCAATTTCTTGTTGAACCGTTAATAAAGAAACAATCCATTTCACCCCGAGTGAGTGGATTTTTTTGTGTCCTGTTTATTTGGAAGAAAGCAAATAAAAAGAGAGAGCTCAACGGTCTGAGATTGAAGACAAGTCGTATCAAAAACTTTCCTTAGGTGAGTACGGACGTCAGCGAACTTCTTCGAAGTTCCATGACTTAGTTTTGGACCTAAAGTTCCAAAACTCCCGAGTGTTAGAAACACAATTGTTTCTAACACTTTACCCATAGTGGAAAGTTTCGATATTTTTCAACTTATTATACTTTAAGATAGTTTTTTTACATTCTAAGAGACCCTGTGGTGTCTTTTTACTTATCTAATTCCCCTAGCTAGTGACTAACTTGAACTTCAAACTGTATTTCGGTATGATAGTAGATAATAGATTTACGGTTTGTTTGTGAGGACCTGACTGAGTATTATATAAGGGCCTGCAGATAAGAGGGAGAAGGAATGAAGAGATTTAAAAAGATTGCAATATTGTCTGCGATTTTTGTTGCAATTTTAGGATTATTTGTCTGGAAATACTACCAAGATAAACAAGAAAAAGAAGATTATTACAATAATGTGTACACTTACAGTGGTGATTACGAAATTGGTGATTATGAATTTCTAGGAGATAAGGGCATCGTAGCAAAGTGGGTTAGTAAAGATCCGGAAGAAGATAAACAAATTCGTAAGCACCTTAAGAACGATCCACAAAGTAAGGTTGAATATCATAACAATGATGTTATCATGGCAGGTAAACGTTTTATCATTAGAGAGAATTTTAAAACGATGTCGCGCAAAAAAGGTGGAAGTACCTATCGTTTATTAATCTATGATACAAAAGATCAAACTTTAAAAAAGAAAGAGGTTGATGTATTAAAATGGCTTCGAGAAAAAGGTGAAGGCTGGGGATTAAGTACAGTTGGTCCATCTTTAAATACACTACCTAACGGAAAAGAAGTGTTGTCGGTCAATATTAAAAAGAGTACAGAAAAAAAGGTGAATGGTATTCCGGTCTCTAAGACAGAAATTAAACCATATTATTTAGATTTGGAAACGGGTGAATTCATTGATTATCAGAAGGACAGCAAAAGAATAGAGGGATTATATTATTCAATCAATGAAAATTATCAAGGTGATTCTTCACCAGGAGATAAATTACTACATTATGGTCTTGATTTGAACTATAATACTGTAAACATCAAAAAAGAATTATTTGACAAAAATAAAGATCTACCTATTCGGAAGGAATATCCAAAGGCTTACAAAATTTTAAAAGAAAAGGATAGTGCCTATTATCTAACTTTTAATGGTGATAGAAGTCCAAAAGAAATTCTTGATCATTTATCCCCACTTATACCAGAAAGTGCTGAAATATTGTCCATCAATAGTAATTATTAGAGGGAAAGAACTATTTTGTATTCTATCTGATAATGTAATGCCTATGAAAATCTCTATATAATTATTGGAGGATAAGCTGTGAAAAGAGATACTATTTTTATTGAAGAGAAAATTCATGAACTAATTCAAATTAATAAATTATCTATTGATGAGTGGACTCAAGAATTAACAAAATTAAAACAAGGGGAAAATTCATACAAACGACCGGTTGAAGAAATTATCAAATCAGTACAACTTGATATTTCTATTTATCAGAAGGAGAATATGATAGCCGCCTACACTGCGGGATATTCTATTGAGAGATTGAGAGAAGGGTATCTTAAATATGTTGATAGTCTTGTCCCTGTGTGGCATAGCAATTCAGGATATGATGCAATGCTATGGGCCCTTTCCATTGGTATTTTGTTAGAGGTTGATGAAACGACTTTTGATAAATTGGTAGATTTGGTAAGGAAAGATGATCCTGAGGATTATTTAATCGATTATCTCATTCAGTTTCGTCATCCAGAATGGAAGATTCGGATAAACTATAATTTCCCAAGACCTTATGGCTTTACCCGAAAGATTATAGAGGAAGAAAATTCTGAAAAGGCTATATCTCTCTTGAAAGAATACTTGACTAAAAAATGGTATCAGGGATGTAGAGATGAAGGCTGGTATGATTTGCATAAGCGCAACATTGATAATTATTATGGCTACTGGTCTTTTGAATCAGGCGCTATTTGTAAAATTAAGGGATTGGAATATAAACATCTAGAAGGAGTTTCCTACTTCCCATACGATTTAGTCGCAGAAGGTGGAATATATAGATAATCTATATAAGGACTTAGAAAGAAGATAGAATTGGAACTAAGAGACACGTTTTCAAATAAAAATAATATCAATGGACTAATCCAAGTTTTTCAAAAAGCCATTCAGGATTCTGAAGAACGAATTCAAGTAATTGAACAGGATGAGAAAGAAGGAATCCAAAAATTTTCTTTGGACAATAAAGTTGTCATTTCGAATATAAGATCATCAATATGTCGGTACCAAAAAGAAGTTATGATAGCGACTTATACTGCGGGTTATTCTATTGAAGATTTCAAGGGTGAGTATATTAAGTATGTAGAGAGTTTGCAACTATCTTGGCAAGGCAATTCTGGCTATGAACAAATGGTCTGGGCCCTCTCTATTGGAATTTTGTTAGATGTTGAGGAGGATATATTCAATCAGCTAGTAGATTTGGTCAAGAAGGATGACCCAGAGGACTATTTGATTGACTATCTGATTCAATATCGACGTCCAGAGTGGAAGATTCGACTGAATTATAATTTTCCAAAGCCTTATGGTTTTACCAGAAAAATTATTGAAGAAGAGGATTCTGAACAAGCTCTAAATTTGCTTAAAGAATATGTGGCTAAGAAATGGTACCAAGGTAGCAGAGATACAGGATGGTACAATTTACATAAAACCAATAACAGAAGTTATTATGGTTATTGGTCCTTTGAATCAGGCGCTCTCTGCAAATTGAAGGGATTGGATTATAAACAGCTAGAAGGGCTTCCGTATTTTCCATATGATTTGGTTGCGGAAGGAACGCAACAAAATAAACTTTAAGGTTGGAAAATGACAGAAGATAAAATTTTAACAAAAGAAGAAGTTCTTCGTGATGGTGTTTGTTTTGAAGATGAACTAGACTGGGGCGGAGAATTCTATGAACAAATTGTCTGTGAAAATGAATTAGGAGAAGAGGTTCCTTATACTGGTTTAGCCTATGATTTATATTCAGATGGTCAATTAGAGTTTTATGGATATATAGATAATGGGTATAGGCATGGTCTAGCTGTCTACTTTTATTCTAATGGAAAAATTAAAAGTATTAATAATCAAGACAGAGGTTCAGCCGAAGGAATTCAAAAAGAATATTTTGAAAATGGTGATATTGAGTCGGTTTCTTATTGTATTGCAGGAGGAGAAATTCTCTATAAAAAATATGATGAGACTGGTAAAGTTATTGAAGAAAAAACAGAGCCTACCGAAGATGATTTCAAGATAGCAAAAAAGTGGGGTGTTGATTTATCGACTTTAGACATGAATTTGAAGTAGAACAAAATCACTTGAGATCTCAGATTGACTTAACGAATCGTTTCATACCTTCTGAAATCCAGTATGTGGCAGGAGTGGACCTTGCTTATTGGAAAGAAGGAGATAAGGAATATGGTGTTGCATGTATCGTTGTCATCGACCGTAAAACTATGGAAGTGTTGGAGGAAGTGAGTTACTCTGACGAAATCCATGTTCCTTATCTTCCTAGTTATTTAGCTTTTCGAGAGTTACCTTTGATTTTAGAGGCAGTAAAACTTTTAGGTGTTATACCAGATTTGTATATGTTTGATGGAAATGGATATTTACATCCGCGCAATATGGGGATAGCGACACACGCTTCTTTCTACTTGAATAAGCCGACGATTGGCGTCGCTAAAAACTATTACCATATTGACGGGGCACAATATACTGACCCTGAAAATCGTGAGGGAGCTTATACAAATATTGTAAAAAACGGTGAAATTTATGGGCAAGTTTTACGGACTCATCAAGATGTCAAGCCCATCTATATTTCTTGTGGGAATTGGATTGATCTGGAAACGACTCGGGAATTTGTTTTAGAATTTGTTACAAAAGATAGCCGTTTGCCAATCACAACACGATTCGCTGATATTATGTCACATCGAGAGAGAAATAAGAGAAAAAATATAGTTGGATTGGGGAAATTATGAGTAACAAAGTATCAATTATGTGCAAGAGATGTTTAAAAAAGAGGGTTCAGATGAACTCGTTCCTGCAGTAACCATTATATTAGACGGTCAAATTAGAAATATCATTGATGCCCTTTCAGAACGGAATGGCTATGAAGGCTATCCAGAAGCTATTTCAGAAATTCTTTTCAAAGGGATAGAAAGTTTGATTAAAAAATAAAAAGGTAGAAAGAATGAGAGTTTATGATTTAGAGTCATCTATTAGAAATGCAGATTTAAAATCGTTTCAGAAATACTATAATGGAGAAATACATCAAGAATTCACAAATGACAATCTTTCCATGTTAGAGCTACTATTTACGGAATCTAGTGATTTTTCTGATAGAATGCAAATCGCAGAATATCTGATTCATCAAGAAATTGATGTAAATCATCAATCAAAATCTAAGAGTACGGCTCTTCATTTACTATTGGGTTCTTCAAAAGCAAATTGGTCTGCTAATCCAAAATATCTTTTAGAAGAAGCAGAGCTTCTTATACAGAATGGAGCAGATGTGAATGTGATGGATTCTCACGGTGGAACACCTCTCTCATATGCAATTGCGACATTAAAAGCCTCTACTGAAGATTTACTTCCTTTATACAAGGCTCTTTTAAACGCTGGGGCATATGTAGATGAGCGTTCAGGGGTAACTTCGTGTATAGAGTTGACAAAAAAATTTCCTTGGAGAGCAGATTTACTTCCTTTGCTGGAGTATTATCAGGGGAAATCACAATGATTAGAACGATTTTGCTACTTCCAGAAAAGAAGTAAAGTAAAATTTGATAATTTCTGACAACAGTTTGGCCTTTCTCGCAGCTGTTCAGAAAGTATTGCAACCGACGGATATGTGTTTGAAGATAGAATTGCCGGAGTAATACCAACCCCTCGTTTAATCGAAATAGTTTGTGTAAAAAACTAGAGAATTGATTAAAAACTTGAAATAAATAGGAGAATGTTAATCGAATGAAATACCTAAAGGCCCTCAGCTTTCGAACTAAGGCGATTGTGAGTTTAATTTTGCTAGCTCTCTTTGCCTACTTAGCTTATTCCTATGCCTGGCCTAAATATGTTCAGTGGAAGGAAGGACATGAAGTACAGATTGTTAAAACAAAGGTAGAAAGAATCGAAACTTTTGGATCTCAGAATCGCTATGTTTATTATGAGACGAGTGGAGCTAATGGATCTTTTGTTTTATCCAATTATTATGTTGCAACTACAGATAAGTTTATTGGTAGCGGATCTAATCAACCGGTTGGATTATCATTTGATGTCTATGATCTTAATCATTTGAAGAATCCACCGAAAACGATTAACGTGGTCGAGCTTTTACAAACCTATGATCAGAGATACAAACTGGACTTTCAGGCAAGAGGAGGATATTCGGATAATGGTAGAGATTATATGGTTCTTTCTTTGGTAAATAAGGAGAACGATAAAGATAAAAAAGAAGTTGCTTTAGATTTAGAAAGTGAGAAGATCACACGGGCACTTCCTGAAGATAAGACAGAATATAAATGGCGCCCTTTTTCATTTTCTTATACCAATCTAGCTGATATAGCTAATGAGTACGGTTTTATAAGCTATTATGATTTATCTTACAGAAAGAATTTTAAAGTAAGAAAAGACGTTCAGCTAAATTTTATTAAAGAATATCCTGAATATTTTAAGAGGATTGGAGGATTAGCCTTTATTGTAGTTAGACAAGGAGACTACAATGATCCGGAAGCTATTTTCCAAGATATGCGCCATTGGTTTGCGCCAGTTGGTCAGGATAAATTAGATGTTATTGCAACAGATCCAAAGACAAATGAGCAAACTCCGATCCATACGTATAAAGAATACAGAGACTGGTACGAAAAACATCGAGATCACTTATAGTTTTTAGAATTTTAACAGTTAGGACAAAACACATGCAGTTTTATTTTATCGGTGGCTTAGGAGGCAATAGCTACCATCTGGCTCCACTTATTGAAAAACTAGGCTTTCCTGTGACCTTTCTAGATCCCTATAGGAAGATGATTCAGACAGAAAACGATCTTCGTGCTTGGTTTCAAGAGCAGATCGGCCAGGTGGAAGAGATCTGTTTATTTGGGCATTCCTTGGGTGGAGATTTGGCTCGTTATCTGGCTACTGAGTTTCCTCAGATCCAGGCTTTGATTCTCCTTGATGGTGGCTATCTGGATATGGAAAAGATCCTGCCTCTTGAGGAAGAGCTAGACGGCACCTTGTCCTTCATGCAGCAGCAAGTCTTTGCAACTTTAGAAGAAGCTATGTTATCCGAACTTGGTGAGGAAGCAGATCCTACTCCTATAGCGCGAAAAGCAGTAGAGGCTAGCTATCGCTGGAATCCGGCAAGTGAACAATATGAATTAAATCTAGATCTAGAAAAGATCTTGGCCTTATTGCGTCTACGGCGTCAGATGAAGACTTACCAGATTCCACTGGCAGACCTGCCTGTCCTTTTTATTGGACCTCGGTACCAAGAAGAGCCTGAATGGAGAAAAGAAGCTCTTAAGCAACTAGATCCCCAGATCCAGCAAGTCTTGCTAGATGGTTTAGGGCACGAACTATATACAGAGGCGCCTGAAATTGTAGCTAGAGAAGTCAACAATTGGCTCCAAAATGTTCATAAATAAAACCTGTTTCTCTTTTTGAAACGGGTTTTTGTCTTGTAATTTCCGAACGTTATTTCCTATAAAATCATTCCCATTGCATTAGGTCCGTATCTTTGGTATAATCTATCAAGGAAACGTCAAGAGACGTAGCGATGCGCTTGCGCATAGGTAGGTCAGTTTTTAGAAAAGAGATTTTTCAATCTATGTTAAATGAATTTCCTATTTTCGACTATGAAGATATTCAGTTGATTCCCAACAAATGTATCATCAATAGCCGGTCAGAAGCAGATACAACCGTCCAATTTGGAAAGCATACCTTCAAGCTTCCAGTCGTTCCTGCCAATATGCAGACAATCTTGGATGAGAATGTAGCAGAGCAGTTGGCGCGTGGTGGTTACTTCTACATCATGCACCGTTTTGATGAAGCGGGACGGATTCCTTTTGTCAAACGCATGCATGAGCAAGGTTTGATCGCTTCCATTTCAGTCGGTGTTAAGGAATACGAATACGACTTTGTAAGTCAATTAAAGGCAGATGCTCCTGAGTATATCACTATTGATATCGCACACGGTCATGCGGATAGTGTCATTCGGATGATTCAACACATCAAGAAAGAATTACCAGATACCTTTGTCATTGCTGGAAATGTTGGAACACCTGAAGCTGTTCGTGAATTGGAAAATGCGGGAGCTGATGCGACTAAGGTCGGGATCGGTCCTGGTAAGGTTTGTATCACCAAAGTTAAGACTGGATTTGGTACAGGTGGTTGGCAATTGGCTGCGCTTCGCTGGTGCTCAAAAGCAGCGCGTAAGCCAATCATTGCGGACGGTGGTATTCGGACACATGGTGATATTGCCAAATCGATTCGTTTCGGGGCATCTATGGTCATGATCGGTTCTCTCTTTGCAGGACATATCGAAAGTCCTGGTAAAACAATAGAGATTGATGGAGAGTCATTCAAGGAGTACTATGGATCTGCTTCAGAGTACCAAAAAGGCGCTTATAAGAACGTCGAAGGGAAGAAGATTTTATTGCCTGCCAAGGGTCATTTACAAGACACCCTGACAGAAATGGAACAAGATTTGCAAAGTTCGATCTCGTATGCAGGAGGCCGAAAATTAGCAGATTTGAAACACGTTGACTATGTGATCGTTAAGAATTCTATCTGGAATGGCGATGCACACTAATTGAATTACTTATTTATTTCACGAATGGGCGTGATGTTTCTACAAGGTGCCGGAACACCTAACAATAAGTAAGTCGGGACTATTTCTCTTTCTAGAGAGATTTCAAGGCTTGCTTAGCAGGCCTTTTTGTATTTTGTGAATGAAGTAGAGGATTTTTAAAAAAGTAGGAGGAAGTATGAAATTACTTGAAGAGCGCATCTTAAAAGATGGCAATGTTTTGGGTGAGAATATCCTCAAGGTGGATTCCTTTTTGACCCACCAAGTGGATTTCAAATTGATGAAAGAAATTGGTCAGACTTTTGCGGACCGGTTCAAAGATGCTGGCGTGACGAAAGTCGTAACCATTGAAGCATCTGGGATTGCACCTGCCCTTTATGTAGCTGAAGCCTTGGATGTTCCCATGATCTTTGCTAAGAAGGCGAAAAACATCACGATGAATGAGGGCATCTTGACGGCTGAGGTTTATTCCTTTACCAAGCAAGTCACCAGCACCGTTTCGATTGCTGGAAAATTCTTGGATCCATCGGACAAGGTTTTGATCATTGACGATTTCCTTGCAAATGGTCAAGCAGCCAAAGGATTGATTCAAATCATCGAACAAGCTGGTGCTCAAGTCGAAGCGATTGGGATTGTGATTGAAAAATCCTTCCAAGATGGACGGGGATTGTTAGAAGAGTTGGGATATCCAGTTGTATCCCTCGCACGTTTGGACCGTTTTGAAAATGGTCAGGTTGTATTTAAGGAGGCAGACATCTAATGCAAAAACAAGAAAGCCATTCACAGGCGGCCATTCTAGGCTTGCAACACCTTTTGGCCATGTATTCGGGATCTATTTTGGTGCCGATCATGATCGCAGGAGCTTTGGGCTATAACGCTCATCAACTAACCTATCTCATCTCTACAGATATCTTCATGTGTGGGGTCGCAACTTTCCTTCAAGTGCAGCTCAATAAATACTTTGGGATTGGCCTTCCGGTAGTACTTGGGGTTGCCTTCCAGTCTGTAGCGCCTCTCAGCATGATTGGGGCAAGCCATGGTAGTGGTGCCATGTTTGGTGCCTTGATTGTCTCAGGGATTTATGTCATCCTTGTCTCTGGTTTCTTCTCTAAGATTGCCAATCTCTTCCCATCTATTGTAACGGGATCCGTTATTACCACCATTGGTTTGACTTTGATTCCAGTAGCGATTGGAAATATGGGAAATAATGCGCCAAAACCAACCGTTCAAAGCTTGATTTTGGCTGTGGTGACTATTCTCATCATTTTAGTCGTTAATATCTATACGACTGGTTTTATTAAATCCATTTCAATTTTGATTGGTTTGATCGTAGGTACTGCCATTGCGGCTTCTATGGGCTTGGTAGACTTCACACCTGTGGCTCAAGCACCAGTCGTTCACGTTCCAACGCCTTTCTTCTTTGGAGCTCCTAAGTTTGAAATCACCTCCATCTTAATGATGTGTATCATCGCAACAGTTTCTATGGTGGAATCAACAGGTGTCTATCTTGCTCTTTCTGATATTACCAAAGATCCAATTAATAGCACGCGCCTTCGCAATGGTTACCGTGCTGAAGGGTTGGCTGTTCTCCTCGGTGGTATCTTCAACACCTTCCCTTACACCGGATTCTCACAAAACGTTGGCTTGGTGAAATTGTCTGGTATCAAGACTCGTCTCCCAATCTATTATGCGGCTGGTTTCCTTGTTCTTCTTGGTCTTCTTCCTAAGTTTGGAGCTTTGGCACAAATCATTCCAAGTCCAGTTCTTGGGGGAGCGATGCTGGTCATGTTTGGTTTTGTATCGATTCAAGGGATGCAGATTCTTGCGCGTGTTGATTTTGAGCACAATGAGCACAATTTCTTGATCGCTGCTGTATCGATTGCTGCAGGGGTTGGTTTGAACAACAGCACCCTCTTCAATGGCCTTCCAACAGGATTCCAAATGTTCTTTGCGAACGGAATTGTCGTTGCCAGTGTCTTGGCGATCGTTCTCAATGCTATTTTAAACCGCAACAAAAACTAATCTCACATGAACCGGAGGTCCTTGGATCTTCGGTTTTTTTGACTTTTAAAGAAACATATAGTAGAGTGGAAGAGGAGAAAATCTTATTTGATGAGAAGAGAGTTAGAATCATGTATGTAACCTATCACTTTAAAGAGCGCTTGCGCTTGTTTTTGAGTCTATTTTTGCCGATTTTGATCTATCAATTGGCCAATTATTCGGCCAGCTTTGTCGATACAGCCATGACTGGTCAGTACCGGACCCTTGATTTGGCTGGTGTTTCTACAGCTACCAGTCTGTGGAATCCATTTTTTACTTTTCTGACAGGGATTGTCTCTGCGCTGACACCGATTGTTGGGCATCATTTAGGCAAGGGAAATAAAGAACGGATTGCTGGCGATTTTTACCAATTCCTCTATCTGTCATTTGGTATGGCCATTCTCTTAATAGGCTTTGTTTGGGGGATTGCACCCATGATTCTCAAGCAGATCGGCTTAGAAAATGTTGTTGCTCAAATAGCCATTCGCTACTTATATTTCCTTTCTCTAGGAATCTTACCTTTGTTGCTCTTTAGTATCGTGCGGACCTTCCTCGATACCTTGGGCATGACGCGTCTATCCATGTACTTGATGCTCTTGCTCTTGCCTTTGAATGCTTGTTTTAACTATATCCTGATCTATGGAGCATTTGGTTTTCCTGAGATGGGAGGAGCAGGAGCAGGTCTTGGAACCTCTCTGGCCTACTGGGTCTTGTTGGCCATTGCGGTTTTGATCTTGTGCAAGCATCCCAAGGTAGCACCTTTCCAATTGTGGAAGCCACAGCCTTATGATTTTAAAGGGATGAAAGAAGTATTGCGACTTGGGCTTCCAATCGGTGGAATTGTTTTTGCAGAAGTTATCATCTTCTCGCTGGTTGGTTTGTTAATGGCAAAATTCCCATCACTGACCATTGCGAGTCACCAATCAGCCATGAATTTTTCAACCCTGATGTATGCTTTCCCGGTTAGTATCTCCAGTACCATGGCGATTATCGTATCTTACGAACTGGGAGCAGGAAGACCAGAAGTGGTCAAACAATATTGCCGTTTGGGACGACTGACAGCCTTTGGCTTTGCCATTGTCACCCTCGTCTTTCTCTATACATTCCGCTTCAAACTGGCAGGGCTATACGGCAAGGACCCAGTCTTTGTGCAACAAACAGCGATTTTCATGACTTATAGCCTCTTTTTCCAAGTGGCTGATACTTTTGCAGCACCCCTACAAGGGATTTTGCGGGGTTATAAGGATACAACGGTTCCATTCTTATTAGGCGTTTTTAGTTATTGGTGTATCTCTATCCCACTAGGGATTTTCCTTGATCATGTGACCAACTTGGGTCCCTATGCTTATTGGATCGGCCTTATTTCTAGCCTTGTCGTGAGTGGAATTTGTTACCAGCTTCGGCTTTGGCAGATCGAAAAAAAGCAGGCAAACTAAAATGAAGTCTGGGAAACCAGGCTTTTTATGTGCCGTGAATATTATAAATTTTCTGAAAGTTCTTGACAATTGATGTCAAAGTGGTAAGATTAGGAGGTAGAAATGAAGAACTAGAAGGAGAACAAGATGAGAAGTGATATGATCAAAATGGGGATCGACCGGGCACCAGCACGTGGTCTCCTCTATGCAACAGGGCAAGTAAAATCAGCAAAGGATATGCAAAAGCCCTTTATTGCCATTTGTAACTCCTATATTGATATCGTTCCAGGCCATGTTCACCTGCGTGAATTAGCAGATGTTGCCAAGGAAGCTATTCGCGAGGCTGGTGGGATTCCTTTTGAATTTAATACCATCGGTGTCGATGATGGGATTGCGATGGGCCATATCGGGATGCGTTATAGTTTGCCATCTCGTGAGTTGATCGCAGATGCTGCTGAAACGGTCATCAATGCCCACTGGTTTGATGGTGTTTTCTATATTCCCAACTGTGATAAGATTACACCAGGTATGATTTTGGCAGCCATGCGGACCAATGTGCCAGCTGTATTTTGTTCTGGTGGACCTATGAAGGGTGGCGTTGACATGACAGGGCATCAGGCGACTCTCTCAAGTTTGTTTGAAGCTGTCGGTACTTATCAAGCTGGTGATATGGGCATGGATGAACTGGATTTCTTGGAAAAAAATGCCTGTCCAACCTGTGGCTCTTGCTCTGGTATGTTTACTGCCAATTCCATGAACTGTTTGATGGAAGTATTAGGCCTTGCTCTTCCTGGAAATGGTACCATCCTAGCTGTCTCAGATGAACGCCGGGAATTGGTTCGCCAAGCGGCCAAACAATTGGTAGAGAATATTAAAAAGGATATCCGCCCACGGGATATTGTGACCAAAGAAGCCATCGACGATGCCTTTGCGCTCGATATGGCCATGGGTGGTTCTACCAATACTGTGCTTCATACACTCGCTATTGCGCGTGAAGCAGGGATTGACTATGATCTCAAAGATATCAACGAAATTGCCAAGAAGACACCTTATCTCTCTAAAATTGCCCCTTCAAGTGTTTACACTATGCATGATGTGCATGAAGCTGGTGGTGTTCCAGCCATTATCAATCAGTTGATCAAAAAAGGTGCCATTAAGGGTGATCGTATCACAGTTACTGGTAAAACCTTGAAAGAAAACGTAGCTGGTGCTGAAATCAAAAATGAAGAAATTATCCATCCAATCGAGCATCCGATTTCACCTGTAGGTGGTTTGTCGATCCTTTACGGAAATATTGCTCAGGATGGGGCTGTTATCAAGGTCGGTGGGGTCGATCCATCTGTGACTACTTTCCGTGGTAAAGCTATTTGTTGCGATTCACAAGATCAAGCCCTTGAGTTGATTGACAATGGAACAGTCAAGAAGGGCCATGTTGTTGTCATTCGTTACGAAGGTCCTCAGGGTGGTCCTGGTATGCCAGAGATGCTAGCACCAACTTCTAAGATTGTCGGACGCGGTCTTGGTAAGGATGTGGCACTGATTACGGATGGTCGTTTCTCAGGAGCTACTCGTGGGATTGCGATTGGTCACGTTTCCCCAGAAGCAGCAGAAGGTGGGAATATCGCCCTAATCGAAGATGGGGATGAAATCGTGATTGACCTTCCAAATCGTACGCTTGATTTGCTTGTCGATGATGCAACTCTTGCAGAACGTCGCAAACACTTGAAACCATTCAAATCAAAAATCTCCAGCGGTTGGTTGCGTCGCTATACAGCCTTTGCCAAATCAGCCAACGTCGGCGGAACCTTGATGAGTGACGAAGAATTCGAAGAACGGAAAGCAGAACGTCAAGCCCAAGAAAAATAAGAAAAAACCTTTCCTGCTATGTGATATCACAAGTAAGAAAGGCTTTTTTAGTGGAACCATTATTTGGTGCGCATTTCACCTTGAGGGAAGTAGGTTCCTTCAGGCATATCATTAATGATAACGTGAACAGCTGACTGAGGAGCGCCAGTATTGCGGACAACAGCTTCGGTTACTTCCTTGGCCAAGGCTTTCTTTTGTTCCAAGGTGCGTCCTTCAAATAGGTCAATTCGTACAAATGGCATATGGCCACCTCCTAAATTTTTTATAGGACTATTTTATCACATTTTGGGATACAAAGCTTAGCAAAATTATGGTAAAATGATAATGAAACACATTTTAGAGAGAACAAAAGGAAAATGGCACAATTATATTATAAATATGGGACCATGAACTCGGGGAAAACCATTGAGATCTTGAAGGTGGCCCATAATTATGAAGAGCAAGGCAAGAGCGTCGTTATCATGACATCAGCAATCGACACCAGAGATGGAGTAGGGGTGGTTTCTAGTCGAATCGGTATGAAACGGGAAGCCGTTGCGATCGAAGACGAAACCGATATCTTTGGCTTTATTAAAAACCAAGCAATCAAACCTTACTGTGTCTTAATCGATGAAGCTCAGTTTTTGAAACGCCACCATGTCTATGATTTGGCAAGGGTCGTGGATGAACTGGATGTGCCGGTCATGGCTTTTGGCCTCAAAAATGATTTCCGAAATGAACTCTTTGAAGGTTCCAAACACCTCCTCTTGTTAGCCGACAAGATCGAGGAAATCAAAACCATCTGCCAATACTGTTCCCGTAAGGCGACCATGGTCTTGCGCACCCAAGCGGGCAAACCTGTCTACGACGGAGAGCAGATCCAGATTGGTGGACACGAGACCTATATCTCGGTTTGCCGCAAGCATTATTTTAATCCGGACATACCAACTGAAAGCGTCTAGAACGTTTTAAAGAGGGTAAAAATGTCTATTTGTTTAAAAGATATTACAATAGAGAATTATTTTGACGTTTTAAATCTAGAAGTTCATCCAAACCAAAGGAATTTTATTGCATCCAATTCCGTTAGTTTAGCTGAAGCCTATGTATATGATAAAAATGGTGATTTTATAGCTCCCTTAGCAGTTTATGATAAGGAAGTATTAGTTGGTTTTGTTATGATTGCCTATGACCGGAAAATTGGGATCAGTAAGGGGAACTACTTGTTATTTCGTTTTATGATCGATAAACGATTTCAAGGTTTAGGCTATTTTAAACCGACTATGGATGCAGTCATTGACTTTGTTCGAACAGAGCCAGCTGGAAAAGCAACAAGTCTTTGGTTATCTTATGAACCGGAAAATAATCAAGCGAGATCTTGCTATCTCCATTATGGATTTAAAGAAACTGGCGAAGTCATAGAAGACGAAATTGTAGCAATCTATGATCTAACAACCTAGAATTAAGGAGCAAACATGAATATCTATGATCAACTACAAGCTGTAGAAGACCGTTATGAAGAGTTAGGGGAATTATTGAGTGACCCAGATGTGGTCTCTGATACCAAACGCTTTATGGAGCTTTCAAAAGAAGAAGCTTCCAGCCGTGATACGGTGACAGCTTACCGAGAGTACAAACAAGTCCTTCAAAACATTGTCGACGCTGAAGAAATGATTAAGGAAGCAGGCGGCGATGCGGATTTGGAAGAAATGGCCAAGCAAGAGCTAAAAGATGCTAAGGCTGAAAAAGAAGAGTACGAAGAAAAATTGAAGATCTTACTTCTTCCTAAAGATCCAAACGATGACAAGAACATTATCTTGGAAATCCGTGGGGCAGCTGGAGGAGACGAAGCCCAATTGTTTGCTGGTGACCTCTTGCAGATGTACCAAAAATATGCAGAAAGCCAAGGCTGGCGCTTTGAAGTCATGGAAGCTTCCTACAATGGCGTTGGTGGGATCAAAGAAGTCGTAGCCATGGTTTCTGGTCAATCAGTCTACTCGAAACTCAAGTATGAATCTGGTGCCCACCGGGTGCAACGGGTTCCAGTGACAGAAAGCCAAGGTCGTGTCCATACTTCAACTGCCACAGTTCTGGTCATGCCAGAAATCGAAGAAGTCGAGTATGACATTGATCCAAGAGACCTTCGGATTGACATCTACCACGCATCTGGTGCGGGTGGACAGAACGTCAACAAGGTCGCTACAGCCGTTCGTATCGTTCACTTGCCAACCAATATCAAGGTCGAGATGCAGGAAGAACGGACGCAACAAAAGAACCGCGAAAAAGCCATGAAGATCATCCGTGCGCGTGTGGCTGACCACTTTGCTCAGATTGCCCAAGACGAGCAAGACGCTGAGCGGAAGTCTACTATCGGGACTGGTGACCGTTCAGAGCGGATCCGGACTTACAACTTCCCTCAAAACCGTGTGACCGATCACCGGATTGGCTTGACCCTTCAAAAACTGGATACCATCTTATCTGGTAAATTAGATGAAGTGGTCGATGCTTTGGTCTTGTATGATCAAACACAAAAACTAGAAGAGTTGAACAAATAATGTTGTTGGGACCATTATTAGCCCAGTATGAAGAAGAATTAATAGCCATTGGAGAGGAAGCAGAAAGCCTCTCCTTCGCGTATCGTGCTTTAAAAAACTGGACCTTTACAGACTTTGTCCTTGCCTTGCAAACAGAAGTAAAAGTAGAGGATCAGGCCTTGCTTCTATCCATCTTTGAGCAGCTGAAACATCACGTCCCTGCCCAATATATTATTGGCAGCGCAGAATTTTTTGGTCATGTTTTTACAGTTGATGAGCGTGTGCTGATTCCACGACCTGAAACGGAAGAATTGGTCGCTCTTATTCTTGAAGAAAACGATGAGAAAGCCTTACGAGTTCTAGATATCGGAACAGGTAGTGGGGCTATTGCTATTAGCCTAGCCCTTGCTAGACCTACCTGGCAGGTTCAAGCTAGTGATGTCTCAGAAGAGGCTTTAGCCCTGGCTCAAGAAAATGCCAAGCAGTTAGAAGCTTTCCTTGAATTTAAGTCGTCAGATGTTTTGGAGCAGCTACCAGGTCCCTATGACCTGATTGTGTCCAACCCTCCTTATATCTCCCATGATGATGTAGAAGAAGTCGGAGCCAATGTTTTAGCCTCTGAACCCCACTTAGCTCTTTTTGCGGATCGTGATGGATATGCTATCTACGAAAAGATTGCCCAGCAAGCACCAAGTGTTTTAACACCAGACGGAAAGATCTATCTAGAAATTGGCTATAAGCAAGGAGCCAAAGTAAAAGAGCTCTTTCAAGAAGCGTTTCCTAACAAACGAGTTCGCGTTCTGAAAGACCAATTTGGACAAGATAGAATGGTAGTAGTAGACAATGGATCACATTGAGAAAGAATTAGAAGCAGGACGTGCAGTTATTCTGCCAACTGAGACAGTCTATGGTATTTTCGCCAAAGCTTTGAATCAAGAGGCAGTCGATTATATATACGAATTAAAACGTAGACCGAGAGACAAGGCTCTGAATTTAAATGTAGCCGGCGAAGAAGAAATTCGACTTTATTCGAAAAATCAACCTAGTTATTTAACAAAACTGGTTGATTCATTTTTACCAGGGCCTCTGACTATTATTCTTCAGGCAAATGAAAAGGTACCTGGCTGGATTCATTCAGGATTGGATACAGTTGGCTTCCGTATTCCGGCTCACCCAAAAACATTGGAATTAATTCGTAAATACGGTCCTTTGGTTGGTCCCTCGGCCAATCTTTCAGGTCATGCAAGTGGAACAAAGTATAAGGCCATTGTAAGCGAATTTGATCAAGTGGTTCCTGGTGTCGAGGATGATGAATTTCTGACTGGACAAGATTCAACTATTTTGGATATCTCTGGTTCCAAAGCAAGGATTTTGCGACAAGGTTCAATTACCAAAGCTGATTTGCTTGCACATGTGCCCGAGCTTTCCTTTGAGGATGATGAACTTCCTCAGTGATAATGTACATAAATAATTTTTTATAAAGGAGTAGACCGATGATTTTTGATAAAGAAGATTACAAAGCTTATGATGCAGACCTATGGAATGCGATCGCTAAAGAAGAAGAGCGTCAACAAAATAATATTGAGTTGATTGCTTCTGAAAATGTCGTCTCTAAGGCAGTGATGGCTGCTCAAGGGTCTATTCTGACCAATAAATATGCCGAAGGCTACCCAGGTCGTCGTTACTATGGCGGGACAGATGTGGTCGATGTGGTCGAAAGTCTCGCGATCGAACGAGCCAAAGAAATCTTTGGTGCTAAATTTGCCAACGTTCAACCACATTCAGGAAGTCAGGCAAACTGTGCTGCCTATATGGCCTTGATTGAGCCTGGTGATACTGTCATGGGGATGGATTTAGCTGCCGGTGGGCATTTGACGCACGGAGCTTCTGTGAGCTTCTCTGGTCAAACCTATAACTTTGTGTCCTATAGTGTAGATCCTGAAACAGAGCTCTTGGATTTTGATGCCATCCTAAAACAAGCCCAAGAAGTGAAGCCAAAACTCATCGTCGCTGGTGCCTCAGCCTACTCTCATATCATTGATTTCTCTAAATTCCGTGAGATTGCGGATGCAGTAGGAGCAAAGCTCATGGTTGACATGGCCCATATTGCTGGTCTCGTGGCAGCGGGTCTTCATCCAAGTCCGGTTCCTTATGCCCATATCACGACTACGACCACTCACAAGACCCTTCGTGGCCCTCGTGGAGGTCTGATCTTGACCAACGATGAAGACTTGGCTAAGAAGATTAATTCAGCTATTTTCCCTGGTATTCAAGGAGGACCGTTGGAGCATGTCATTGCAGCCAAAGCTGTCGCCTTCAAAGAAGCGCTGGATCCTGCCTTTAAAGAGTATGCAGCTAACGTGATTAAGAACAGTCAGGCCATGGCTGATGTCTTCTTGCAAGATCCAGATTTCCGCGTTATTTCAGGCGGAACAGAGAACCACCTTTTCCTTGTCGACGTCACTAAAGTCGTTGAAAATGGAAAAGTGGCGCAAAACTTGTTGGATGAAGTCAATATCACCCTCAACAAGAACTCTATTCCTTATGAAACCTTGTCTCCATTTAAGACCAGTGGGATTCGGATTGGTGCAGCAGCCATCACCGCTCGTGGTTTTGGTGAAAAAGAAAGTCGCACCGTTGCTGAAATGATGATCAAAGCGCTGAAGAATGCGGACAAGCAAGAAGTATTAGACGAAGTACGTAGCCAAGTCAAAGCCTTGACAGACGCCTTTCCACTTTACGAGGACTAAACCATCTTATGGATATTTACGTAAAAAAAGCCATCATTCATCAATTTAGCCCTGACGATACCGATCTCTATCTAGCAGATAAATTTCTCAATATCACACCTAAAATTGAGGAATACTTGCGTAAGAAGATTGAACGGGTCTACTCTGATGAAGCCAGGACCGGTATTTTCGAAGAGGACAATCCTTTTCTTGAGATGATCTCAGATGACCTATTAGAAACTTCGGTCGCAGTAGCGAATCGCTGGAAGGAAGAATTTGTCGTCTCTGAGAATCAAAAGACTAACGATTTGGTGTTCATTCAATTCTCAAAAGAAGGGGTGGACCATTTTGCCTTTCTTCGGATCGCCTTACGGGAAACCTTGACGCATCTTGGCGGTGAAGTGGACAATCCGATTAAGCTGACGCAAAATAATCTACCTGGTTTTGGGACTGGTGCAGATGAAGCTTTGGTCATCAATCTTCAAAGCCACAAATACCACTTGATTGAAAAACGGATCAAGTACAACGGGACTTTCTTGAACTATTTTTCTGAGAATCTGTTGCAGGCGCAACCCAAGATCTCCCCTAAAAAATCGATCAAGGCACTAGAAAAAACAGCCCAGAAGATTGCGGAAAGCTTCAACACAGATGATTTTCAATTTCAATCAAAGGTTAAATCAGCTATTTTCAACCATATTGAGGAAGAAAATAAACTCTCTCCTGAGAAATTAGCGGATGATCTCTTCGACGACAATCTGACTGCCCGGCTTAGTTTTATTGACCAAGTTAAAGAAGCTGTACCAGAGCCTGTCACCTTTGAAGAGATTGATGCAAGTCGCCAGTTGAAGAAGTTCGAAAATCAGAAATTGTCATTGTCAAATGGAATTGAACTGATCGTTCCGAATAATGTCTATGAAGATGCAGAATCTGTTGAATTTATTCTAAACGAGAACGGGACCTATTCTATTCTGATCAAAAATATTGAGGATATACAGAGTAAATAATGATTAAACGTATAGTGAAGATCTTCTTATTCATCTTACTAATATTTGGAATCTACAAGGGTGTTCAGATCCACCATGATGTCAAACAAGTCATGCAGTACCGCTCCCTGGTTAGAGAAGTCCTTGCTGAGGAGGACACCACGGCCAATGAAAACCTCATTCTGGCTATGATCTATACGGAGACCAAAGGCAGAGAAGACGATGTCATGCAGGCGAGTGAGAGTGCAAGTGGTGAGACCAATACTATTAGTGATAATAAGGCCAGTATTCGCCAAGGAATTCAAACTCTTTCAGATGAGTTAAAAGAAGCCAAGAAAAAAGGCGTTGATAGCTGGACTGCGGTTCAAGCCTATAATTTTGGGAAAGACTACATCGATTACGTCGCAAAACACGGTGGAACAAATTCCCTAGAGTTGGCCCGCGCTTATTCACGGGATGTAGTAGCGCCAAGTCTTGGCAATGTAACCGGTGAAACTTATCTTTACCTCCACCCTATCTCTCTTTTAAACGGGATGGAACTCTACATTAATGGGGGTAACATTTATTATTCTCGTTTAGTAGAAACCAATATGACGATTATGAAGTTATTTTCATGGTTTTAATCATTTTCCAGAGAGCCAATTGGCTCTTTTTTTAAGCTGATCAGTTCTGCCTCCAGTTTTTAGGGAAAATAAAAATGTCATGCATTCTTAAAAAAACTGTAAGCTAGTTTTAAGAAATCAACTGTATAATAAAAATCGAAGTGGGTAAACTCTTTATTTACTTCTTTTTTCATCTCTAGTGAGGTGAGAAAAGTAATAAGAGATGCCCAGAGTTGATTTGAGTTAGAAAGAAGAAAAAGATGAAATTAAAGAAGATTGCATTGTTTGTAACGACGACTTTAGCCTTGTTTACCGCTGTCCCTCGGGTTTCTGCAGATAACAATGTGCAGAAAGTCATCGACGAAACCTATGTCAAACCAGACTATGTTTTGGGCTATTCACTAGACCAAAGTCAAATCGAACAAACTTTGAGTCTCTTGAACTACGATAGTTCGAAAGATAAAGAAGAGTGGAAGACCATGACACCAGAGGTTTATTCTTCGATTATGAACGTTACCAACGATGATAGTTTGGAACTTTATTCCTCTGTTAAAATTCAAAAATTAGGCAAAAATAAGCCACTAGAAGTCAATATCGTGACGCCTCAAAACATCACCAAGGTCACTGCAGATATGTATCGTAATGCAGCCGTTACACTTGGATTGGAGCATGCTCAAATTACAGTAGCTTCACCTATCCAAGTGACTGGAGAAAGTGCTTTAGCTGGGATCTATTACTCGCTTGAGAAAAATGGTGCCAAAGTTTCTCAAGAAAGCAAAGATCTGGCTCAAGAAGAGTTAAAGACTCTATCCGGGATCAATGAAGAAAACGCGGGAAAGAAAAACTTCGATGCGGATAAGTTAAACGTAGCATTGACCGACATAAAAACGGCAGTAGCCAATGCCAAACAGAACAATCAGGATTTAAGCAAGGATGATATTCGAAAGATCGTCGAAGAAACCCTTAAAAATTATAAGCTGGATACAACTGTGACAGGCGACCAGATTAATTTGATTGTTAATTTCGCAGTGAACCTTTCAAAGAGTAGCGTCATCAGTAGCAAAAGCTTTACTAAAACTTTGTCGGATCTGAAAGATAGTATCGTAGACAAGGCAGGCGATACCTTTAACAATATCAATCTCAATTTTGATACCAATGCTATTCTAAAAGACAGTGGAAATTTCTTCACAAATGCGTGGAATGCCATTGCCGGCTTCTTCGGAGCCATCTGGAATGCCATTGTCAAATTCTTTAGTGGTTTAGTTGGCTAAAAATAGCAGGAAAGCACTCTTGACAAGAAGTCAGAGTGCTTTTTGTGTGCGATTAGCTATTTTTAGAATGGCTAAATTCTTATGTTAAGCTCACGAAGAGGGTCCCGCGGACCTTTAACTCGCTCTATTGTTTTAAAGCTCATGAAAAAAAGGTCCTCCGGACCTTTTTTTATTCCCACTCAATGGTTGCAGTCGCCTCAAAAAGCTTTATAGAACAGGCTTTTCAAGGTGTTAATTGTTTTTTGGTGGGGTTTTTGGTGGGAATGTTATTTTGAAATTGATTGATTCCCGTTGAAATGTACTAAGCTAGAAGATGGGAAAGAAACATTAATAATTCCGACCATTTCATTAGTGATAGCTTCATCAGCGCCATCCCATAGATGCGAGTAGTGTTTCAAGGTGATTTCAGGAGAAGAGTGTCCTAAACGTTTTGATAGAATAAGTACATCAGCATTTAATTCATTAATTAGCAGCGATGCATGGCTGTGCCTGAGACCTTTCGCTTGGATAGGCTTTACGTGAGCAATCTTGGCGTACCTTTTAATAATCCTTGAGATTGTAGATTTCAACATAGGTAAGCCATCGTATGAAAAGATAAAATCGTTCTCGTGTCCTAGTCCAATCTTTTTTTGAGCTTCACGCCATTTTTTTAACACATCAATAGTATCTTTATCTAAACTAATCATCCTTCTTCCGTCTTTAGTTTTCGAATAGGAATTACGTGTCCATTCTTTTTTGTTTTTAACAATAAGCATATGATGAACTCGTAGGCGTTGCTTATCAAAGTCAACATCATTCCATTGAAGGGCACAACCTTCATTTACACGTACGCCAGTCATGAAATATACCCAAATCATCACGAAGTTTAAATGTTCATATACATCTTCAATGTAAATTTTCGAAATAACAGCTTCAAATTCGCTCTTAGTCCAATATGGGACATTACTTTTTCCTTTAGGAATTGCATTAGATTGCTTAGAAATGTTTTTTTCCACATATCCCATTTGCAAAGCATAGTCCAATGATTTCCTAAACATGCCAAAGATGAGGCTAGCATATCCTTGTGAATATCCGGCACCATCCTCATCTTGACTAGTCAGTAACCACGTGCGAAACATCTGAACTTGTTCAAGGGTTATCGAACGAAGCATGGTGTCACCAAAACGATCACAAAGCTGTAAAAGATTTTTCTCTCGCACTGAAAATGTACTGTGCTCAACTGTTGTTCTATAGTATGGAATATAATGGTCTTCCATAAATTGCCGATATTTCATACGGTAGTTAGAATAACCTTGAGATTGATGATATTCATGTTTCAGGCGAGTTAATTCTTTATAAGCATCTGAGGCCGATTTAAATGGTTTTCCATGCTGATCTACCCTAGATTTCTTTCGTACACGTTTCCCAGTAACTCTATCTCGACCAAATTCGGTTTGAAGAAAATATTTTCCGTCTTTATCAGAATATACTCCAGGAAATTTTGTTTTCTGTTGATATTGTGGCATTATCCCTCCTCGTGAAGTGAAACACCCAGAATTTCTTCAACAGCACTGATTGGGACGTGCCCTAAACGTCTATTATTATAAAAGGCATACCCCTTTTGTACCATAATTTGCTTAGCTTGTCTAATGATTGAAACCGCAGTATAGGGATTGTAACCCATATTAATCAAATCCTCTTTATTCATTGTTTGTTTCATAATTAATAATCCTCTTGAATTTTCTAAATTTTATTGCGATAATAGAAAAAGGTAATAGATATTATTACTGTTATTTTTTGAGTTTGTTTCTGATACCGGCCAAAGTTTAGAAACAAGCTCTTTTTTGTTCTAAAAAATTCACACATATCTATTTCCTTTCTCAAATAATCAAACGAAAACTGTGTACATATAAATACATGTTTGTTGTTGTATCAAGGTTTACAGCCATAAATGTAAAAAAATTATTATTTAATTTGCTTTATTTTTTATTAATATCTAAATCTACATCAGGGAATTCTTTTAAAACATGGTTTCTAATTTTATTCTTTTGATTTCGAGTATTAGATCTTATAGTTTTATTTAAAATTTTATTTCTATAATCTAATGAATAATCTTTTAAAACATGCTTAAATGTATGAGTCGACTTAGCATCTTTATGACATCCTAAACCTTTTTCTTTAGCAACTTCTAGTGATTCATAAAATAGTTTAAATATATCTCGAACGTGCCAAGTAATCATTAATCCGGTCTCGTTTTTTTCAAAATATTTTTTTTCACTATTTTGGAAGGAGTCTATTATTGTTCTTTTGGTTCTACCTTTATTTTTGAAAGGAGCAATATTCGACAATGCTATAATTTCTTCGTCTAACACCAAAGGAGACAAAAATCTAAGAGAATGATTATTTACTTGATTTAAAAGTTCTTTAATATAACTTTTAGGACCGTATTTGTTATAAACATCTTGAATCACTTTTTTAGTTTTTGCACTTGATTCTTCAATTAACTTTATGTACACATTTATTGTTGAATGAAGTTTTGTTTCCAAATATTCTATCAATTGTGCATCATTCAGTAAATCTAAAGAATTGGTTCCCAAAAATTTTTTAATTTTATTTTTCTTTAATACTAGTTCAAATCTTTGGACATTAATATTATCTAGTTTTGAACCATTTCTTCTGATTTGTCCTTTTCTTTTTGCTTTTTCAATTTTATCGTAAGTAACGGTTAATTCTTCATTACTAATCTTACAACTCAAAATTGGATAGTCATAGTTGTTCTTTTTACTTTTCTCATTTCCAAAATTTGGAGGGTATCCTGATGAAAGACATTTGTGTAGAAAACTTCTGAGCTGTAAGTTTGGAGTTTTATCAAAGGCAATTGTATAAGCAAGTTCCATTTCGAGAAAGAGGGCAGTCGAGTAAGTAATCAAAATACCGTAATTATTTTTAATAAAATCGATTGCGTTTGCTAATCTACTTTTAATCCCCTCAATACCAGCCGTTTCGATATTTAACCCCCCATGAATTAATTCAATGTAACAGTACGATGTTTTAAAATTTGATTCATCAAAAGAAATAGTGATTTTCCCGAAAAATTCTGATTTAATATCTAAACTAAGCAACTTTCCATCTATAGATGTCTTTAAGTTACAAGTACTATCATATTTTAAATTCTTTATTTCTTTACACTCTAAAGAAAAATCCTGTAGGGATAATTTACATTTATCTATTCCAGCAAAACAAGGCATTGATGAGAAAGCCTCTAGTATCTTTTTTTCATTCTCAATTTTTACTTCTAAACGTTTTTGTTCTTCTTCCTGTGTTAATTTTCTTCTAGCCATTCGATTAAATTCCTTTCACATAGTATTTTGATAAAGTATGTTGTTTGGGGTAAGATTAAAAATTTTTTCTTTTTATACCCCCTATTCTTTAGTATGCCAGGAACTTGTTCAAAAACCCTTTTTTTTTCAAAAAAAATAATGAAAAAATGAAAAAAATTTTTTTAAAACAAAAGAACTTAATGTTTGATTGTTTGAAAAACGCGTAGTGATAATGGTTTGAAGAAAGAAGTAGGTTCTTATCTACTTTATTTTTCATTTAGATTAAGAATAAAGATGTGAAAAAAATGATTTTAGATTTGATACACTTAAAACATTACAAAGTAAGTTTATTAGTTTGCTTGTGCGATTAACTTATATGCATACGATTTTTGAAATTCTTCTGGTCGATTGTGTCCGAGAGCACGCGATACAATTAAGCTGGCCTTTCGATCCAGGACGACTCCCCTTAATTCTCCTCTTAGAAAAATTTTTTCTTTTTTATCTTTGATATCTTTGGGATCTCTCGCGACAAGAAGATAAAGACGTTTTGCGTATTCAGCACGATATTTATGAGGTTTTAAAGCAGATGGAACTTGAAACACACGCTTTTTACCAGCTAGCTTAAACTCCTCAACAAGCCTCTCTAATTCTTCTTTGTCTCGTGTGATAATCGGAACCCAACGATCTCTAGCTCCTTTTGTTTTATGCTTTTTACCAATGATTTTAAGATAATATCGGCCATCCTCACGTTGGTAGAGTGAGTCACCAGTAATTGCTTTTAGCTCATTTTTTCGTAGTCCAGTGGCAGATACGATTGAAAACCATCGATTATTCGTTTCTTCAGACATTCTATCGTCATTAGATTTTAAGCGATTATTTTTTTTGTTGGCTCGATATCGAATATCTGTTGCAATAAAAGCAGTAGAAGATATTCCTAAAACTTTCGCCAATGCTGCTTTATAGGTTGACTGAGTAGGAGCAGAAAGCCCTGATTTTTTACAATGTTCTAAATATTGATTTACCAAGTCAATCCATCCCTCTTTATCGTTAGATTTATCAAGAGCTTCTAACTCTTCGGCAGTAGCTGTTGTAGCAACAAAGGAAGCAAATCGGCTCCAGGAACCAGCGTAGTTATGAAGAGTTCGGTCGGTATGGATTAAATGAATGTCCTCTCCCGTTTTTTTGGATTCATTTCGCTTGATACCCTTTCCTTTTTTAAAGCGCGTGACTAGATTAGTTAGTCCTTTTGATTGGACGAATTGTTTACGGCCTTCGAAAGTAGTTAGAGAACCCATCTGTTGTTTCTTAGCTTTCTCTTTGGCTTTTCGTCGATCAGCACGACTACGTCTCTTCTTTGCCATAGTTCTTTCCTTTCTATTATAGATAATGTGCTTTTAAAGAAGGTCTTAAGAAAATTCTTAAGGTCTTTTTTAATTCAAGTTGAAGTAGTGCAGTGACTTAAGCTTATATTCACTGATGTAGTATCTTCCCTGTGCTGAGGGCGCTTCTTAATTTATGGCTAAGAAGATAACCAGGCCATTTTACAACATGACAAGTTGACTCAATTCAAATAAAATGTAGAGTTCCACCTTACAGATAAAAATCTGTTGTTTTTTCTTTTTACTCTTTTTCAGGTTTAAATGCTTTGAATTTAGCAACTGAGTTAAGCTAGTTTTTTGTATTCTATTTTTAGACTTTTATTATTTACTTTCGTTCTTATACTTTTATACTTTCCTTTGTTATGATCAAAAAATTTTTTTACTGCTATTGACATTACTTTTATTATCTATACATTTATTTTTTTAGTTAGTGAAATACAAAAATTGGTTCTTTCTTAACTCAGCTTAAACCTGCTATTTCCACGATAGCTACCTCCTTTTAAATATTAAAAAAAACGTAGCTATTTAGTTACGTCTCTACTTAATCAATCTTTAGATATCTATAGTATGCCATAAATTGATACTTCTAAAAAACAAATTTTTTCTTTTTTGTGTTATACGGTTTTATTTCGGACTGAGTGTTTAGCGTGACTTACACATACGTTTCTGTCAACGCTAAACACACAGATAATTAGAAGCACAAAAAAATGGGGAATGTGAGAAAGAAATAAGTCTACAAAAGATTCAATAAGCAAAACAATACATTTATCTTTTTTAAAACTTTTATTTTTATTATTATAAAAAAATGGCATACTCTAATTATAATAACATTTAAGGAGGAAACAACTATGTTTCTTAAAAATTATACCATCATTAGTCATATTCTCTATAAAAATCGTCGAGAATTCGAAAACACATTTGATTGCTATCCTAAAAAGACAGTGTATGAGTTCTATATTAGGGAGTCTGCAGGAGAAATGAAAATTAGACAAAAAGAACATAATGCAATTCATGTTAGCTTGTATTCTAATAAAAAAAGAAGTTACGTTACACTTTACTTAAGAAGTTTTACGCCAGAGGATTTGGTGGCGATTATGAATTCTTTAATCAAGCAGAAGAAAGAACTTGGATATGAAAGATTAATTTTATTACTTTCAGAACTCACAAATGATCAATCTTTAAGTTTACTGATGAAGTTATCCTAAAATGAAATAAACACACTGGGATGAGTATCTCAGTGTGTTTTTGTGATAAAATATAGTAGATTAATAAATGAAAAGTACATATTTTTATAAATGATAAATTGCAAGAATAAGTGCAACATATACTTGAACTCATCCTCTAGAGCTTCACAAGCAGTTATGTAAGCTAAACATTTTCGTGGTCGGTGATTGATATCATATAAGGCCTTGTTCAAAGCCTCATCAGAGATAGTGGCTAAATCTGTTTTCTTTGGGAAATATTCTCTTGGTAAGCCATTTGCGTTTTCATTGCTTCCTCTCTGCCAGGATGAATAGGCGTCCGCAAAGAAAAAGGAAATTCCTAAGTTCTCCACCAGAGGATAGCAGGCAAACTCTTTTCCCCTGTCTGAAGTGAAGGTTTTAAGAGCCTCTTTTGGAAATAGCCTACAAAGTTGTTCGATAGCTGAAAACATGGCTTTGGCTATATCACTGCTTTTTCGGAGCCAATTCAGGAAATCCTATACGACTTGCAAATGCTGGAGTCGGTCAAACCTGTGGTGCAAAGTTTTCAAGCAATTGTCAGCCGTCCGTCCGCTGTTCAGGCACCTCAGATGTCTTTCGAGACCCTGATGCTAAACCATATCACCAAGCGACTGGGGGAGTCTAGCTTGACTATTCCCCACGTTGAAATTCGCAAGGGGGACAAGATTGCCCTCATCGGCGAAAATGGTTCTGGAAAGAGTAGTCTGCTCAATATTTTAAACGGGACTGACCGAGATTTTCAAGGTGAAATCTCACTTGATCATCTCCCTGTTCATCAACTCTGGGGAAAATTTGGTATGATTTTGCAACAGGAGCACACCTTTATCTCATCTTATGAAAATAATGTCACTATTTTCAAGACTTTTGAGGCTAATTTTAGGGATGAAAAGTTTGAAAAGATACCACCCCAGTCCCTGTCAGGTGGTCAGCAACAGCACATGTATCTCAATCGGGAGAAAAATCGTCATAGTCCGCTAATTATCATGGATGAGCCTTTTTCTGCTTTGGATGCCAGCCAATTTCAAAAGGAATTAGACAAGGTACTTAGCTTATCAAGTGCTGTCGTCCTTACACTTCACCGTCAAGAAAAGATGCTATCACGCTTTGATCAGATTTGGGAAATCAAGGATAGGGAGTTGGTTGTCGTGAAAAGAGTTCTAAAACATGACTAACATAAGTTTTTCACAAGTTCAAAAGAGTTTTCATAAGAATAAGATTTTGGCTATTCCTGATTTTCATCATCTATTATCTAGTCATGATAAAACTGATCATACGCTTTCAACACATTTCGGTTTTTTTGGGGGTATAAATACCGTGCGCTTGTTTTACTCAGGCCTCGTTTTTCCCGTGGTAAGCTCGGTGAATTTGAGACAATTATTTGATAGTATTATAAAAAATTAAGGATCTTTTTTCAATGTAGAGTCCTTTTTCTATTGTGATACTTTTTCAAGATTTATCTGGTATGCTTGACCTAGTTTTTATAGAAAGAAGGTCTAAGATGTTAAATAAAGTCAAAACTAAAGCCTTAATTAGTGTTGGAGCAGTAGCCGCAACTAGCTTTATTCTCATGATGGGATATACTGTTGGTCAACATTCCACTGCTAAACAAAGTCGCAAAGAAATCGAATTGACTGCAGCTAAACTTGTAGAGGACAAACAAGCAGAAGATAAAGCCAGAATTTTGTCATCGGATACTGTAAAAGAATTTTTGACTCAGTACTATACGAAAGAAAAGCTCGGAGAAAATAATACACGCATTCAACCTTATATGACTGAATCGGCTTATTTTCAAGAATTGTCAAGTCAAAATGATGCCATGAACCAAGTGTATAAGGATTATATTTTGGATTATCATTTTGAAAAAGCAGATATCTTGTCAATCAGACTACGAATCAAGCTATTGCCATGGTCTCTTATAATGTAACCTATGTATCTGATTTAAAGAATGCCAACCAATTAAAGACTAATCAGACAGAAACAAGAACAGTTAAGTTATCCTATTCTAAACTACCAGGTAAGTTATTGGTCAATCAAGTGCATGTTTGGAAATCTGGGTTAGATGATTTGGATAAGGCCACTCCCAAAACTTTAGAAGAATCCTCATCTGTTCCATCACTGCCAAATACTACAACAAAATGATGATATTGCATGGAAATAGAAGAATGTAAGCAAATTTCAATTCTTGATGTAGCCAATCGTTTAGGTATCTCCTTTAAACAAGTTTCGAGCAGTGTCTATGAACATCCTGAACACGATTCATTCCGAATTTTTTCGAATACCAATACTTTTAAATGGTTTTCAAGAGATATTCAAGGTGATGTCATTGATTTTGTTCGACTTGTTAAGGGAACTTCCTTTAAAGAAGCTCTAACTTTTCTTTCTGAAGAACCTTTTCAAAAAGAAGCTGTTCAAGAAAATAGAGATAGACCATTTTATTATCCTTTAAAGAGAATAGAAGATTCTAGCTGTAGTCTGGCTAGATATTATTTAACAGAATGTAGAGGAATCTCAGAAGAAATCGTACAAAAGATGATTCAACAAGGTTTGATAGCACAAGCCAGTTGGAAAACAAATGAAACTGTTGAACCTGTTATTGTTTTTAAAAGTTTTGATCATCGTCACAAACTGCAGGCAGCAAGCTTACAAGGGATTTATAAGAATCACTCTCTTCCTAGAGAAAGGTTAAAAACGATTTTAAAAGGAAGCCATGGACATGTTGGAATATCCTTTGACATTGGTAAACCAAATAGACTGGTCTTTTGTGAATCGTTCATCGACTTGATGAGCTATTACGAACTTCATCAACAAAATCTATCTGATGTTCGTTTGGTATCTATGGAGGGATTAAAAAGGTCTGTTGTTGCTTATCAAACTTTACGACTGATAGCTGAAGAAAATCAGAAGTTGGAATTTTTAGATACAGTAATACCTTCAAAGTTATTGCCTTTGATCAATACAATTCGTGATACCACCAGCTATTTTGATAATCATCCAAATTTATTGACACTTGCGGTAGATTGTGATGATGCAGGAAAAGATTTTTCTGATAAGTTATATCAATCAGGATTTCCTGTTTTCCTGGATTTCCCTGATAATGAATCTGGGAAAGAAAAAGTAGACTGGAATGATGTCCTTAGAGAAAAGAAATCAGATTTACAATTGATGATCGAGAATGCAAAAGAGACATTGAGGAATCAATCAGTAAGACTAACCTCTCAATGTTTAGAATTGTGATAACAAAATCAAGATGTTTTAGCTAATATTAGAATGAAGGAGGATCGTATATAACCATTATTGAACGCTTAGAAGAAAAGGTCACTAGGCAAGAAAGCAAGGTAGCAAGAGAGACAGAAAAACTCGCTGCTTACAAAGAGCAACTGGAGACAGCGATGTTTGCGACGTTCAAAAGGCGTCAAAGCATTAGTCACATGAGTTTTGAAGAAGCTCTTGACCATGCCTTCGGTAGAGAAAGACAATTCGATGATTCTGAATTTAGAAAGGATGAAATGAGTGAATGACAAAAGATTGGAATTTTAATCAACCATTAGAAAGTAAATCAGAAAATCAAGAAGATCCAGATAAAATTGCGGCCTTATTTGGAAATCATCAAGGAGGTAATGATGTAAATTATGAAGCAGCTTTTCAAAAGCGCAAACAAGCACCTATGACGAAATCAAATTCTAGTTCTAAACCCAAAGTTACAGAGGTTAGAACCGGAAAAGAGACAGATATCACTACAAGTTATCAGCAACATCTTAAAAGACTTATTGCGGATAACAATAGCGATATTCAAAGCAGTCAAAAGAAAATTGAAGAGCTACATACGTTGATTGACACAAAGAATAAAGACAATAAGAAATTGCAGTCAATTTATGATGCGATTTCCGAATTACACTAAGCAGTCCTGATAGGCTGCTTTTTTTTGAGAGGTTATAGATGTTTACAACATTTTTTAAGAAAAATCACGACAATAGTGATGTATTTAAAAAGCTGATTCATAGACTATCTGATATGTCTGTCCAAGATCTTGAAAAAATAGACCGACTGCTAGATATCATTTTTACTCCAGATCAAGGATCAGAACAGATAAAAACAGAATCAACTTATAGAGAAGAAACTTTGGACGACACATTAAAGGAAGATAAGAATCAACTTTATAAGGAACAATTGGAGAAGAATTTAGAGAGGTTTAGGAAAGATGGAAGAAAGTGAATAGTTTCATAAAATTTTCTTTTACTTGAATAAAGTCTTGTGTTATACTTTTAGTATAGACTAGAGAAGGAAGTAAATATTTTGGAGTTGACTACCAAGCAGGAAAAGCAACTAGGTCAGACGCAGTGGTTTCATGCTACATTATTGAGACATTTAGAATCCTTAAAAAAAGGTATCAATGTTCAATTTAACTTAGGGAGTGAGCTAGATTTTGGTCCTGGTTTCTATATCACGCCTGACTTTGAACAAGCTAGAAAATTTATTAACAAGCAAGTTGAAGTATTAAATCGAAGCACCTCTAATAATAATATTTTTGACTCAGAAGAAGAAGTAGGAATTATAGTAGAATTTCGTATTTCAAATTTTATAGAAATTTTTAAGAACCCTGACTATCATTGTCACTATTTTGCAAAACATAAAAAGTCAGAGTCAGATTTAGATTTTGCGGAATTTGTCTTTCAAAATCGGGAAAATCCAGATTCATTACAACACCATTTTGATTTTATCTATGGTGTTCAGACTGATGACAATCCAACCCAAGCTTTAGCTCGTTTTCGTCAGAATGAAATTACAAAAGAAGAAATGCTTGCTGAATTTAGAAAACCATATTCTTTTAAACAATTATCCATCCACAACCAATCTTTTTGTGATATAATGAAAATAGAGAAGGTTTATCAATCAAAAACAGGAGAGGAGTTACAAAAATGGCAGTAGTATCATTGGAAAATAATATTAAACTATATAGTTCAGAATTATTTCAAGCACTATTAAAAGCCTCTAATTATAAATTGGATGAGCGTATTGCTCAGATTGTTGCAGAAGGCTATGCTCGTAAACTAGATTATTCTGATCCTGAACTGATGCATGTTGGTGTAACTTCGGTTGCTAACAATCTGCTTACAAAAATTAAACAAGAGTATTTTAATGTATAGTATTTTGAAAAGCCACCGCAAAAGGAATTACTCTTTAAGGTGGCTTTTTTAGAAGTAAAGTTTAGGCTAGAAAAACAAGAAACAACGCACCAAAATTGGTGCGTTCTGCTTTTTTATGCTATAATGAAAGTTTAAAAATAAAGGAGTTTGCCATGATTGGAAAGAACATAAAGTCCTTACGTAAAACTCATGACTTAACACAACCCGAATTTGCTCGAATTATAGGAATTTCTCGAAATAGCTTGAGTCGTTATGAAAATGGAACTAATTCAGTCTCTACGGAGCTAATATAGACATCATTTGTCAAAAGTTTAATGTATCTTATGTAGATATTGTAGAGAAGATAAAATGCTAAATCCTGTTGAAGATTATGAATTGACTTTAAAAATTGAAATTGTGAAAGAAAGAGGTGTTAATCTATTATCTCGACTCTATCGTTATCAAGATAGTCAGGGGATTAGCATTGATGATGAATCTAATCCTTGGATTTTAATGAGTGATGATCTATCTGACTTGATTCATACGAATATCTATTTAGTAGAAAATTTTGATGAAATAGAGAGGTATAGCGACTATTTCGATGGAATTGAACGTATGTTAGAGATATCTGAAAAACGGATGGTAGCCTAATGGAAATTCAAGATTATACTGATAGTGAATTCAAACACGCTTTAGCACGGAATCTTCGTTCTCTAACAAGAGGAAAAAAGTCCAGTAAGCAACCCCTATAGCGATTTTGCTTGGAGGGCAAAGTGGTGCTAGCAAGACTACAATTCATCGTATTAAACAGAAAGAATTTCAAGGAAATATTGTTATCACAGATGGCGATAGTTTTCGTTCTCAGCATCCACACTATTTAGAACTTCAGCAAGAATATGGCAAAGATAGTGTAGAATACACCAAATATTTTGCAGGTAAAATGGTAGAGTCTTTAGTAACAGAATTGAGTCATTTGGGATACAATCTTTTGATAGAGGGAACTTTACGAACGATTGACGTTCCAAAGAAAACAGCACAACTCTTGAAAAGTAGGGGATATGAAGTACAATTAGCAATAATTGCGACAAAGCCCGAATTGTTCTATCTGAGCACCCTTATCCGATACGAAGAACTGTACGCTATCAATCCAAATCAAGCACGCGCAACTCCAAAAGAACATCATGATTTCATTGTAAATCATCTAGTTGATAATACACGACAATTGGAAGAACTGGCTATCGTTGAAAGAATTCAAATTTATCAACGAGATAGAAGTTGTGTATATGATTCAGGAGAAAATACAACTTCAGCAGCAGATGTTCTTCAAGAGTTACTGTTTGGGGAGTGGAGTCAGGTAGAGAAAGAGATGCTTAAAACTGGAGAAGAAAGATTGAAAGATTTAACTAATCGAAATGGTTGTTAGATCTTGAGTTTAAAAATATAGTCTACTTATAACTTTTGTTAGTTGTTCAAGGTGGGCGAAAATTTTTTAGAACTAAAAAACGCATAGTCTCAGGTGTTGAAAAACTTGAAATTATGCGTTTTATTATGTGACTATTAGTCCGACTCGCTCCGCTAGGTGCGAGACAAAAAAAATCACTCGCTATGCGAGTGCGCGTCGAATGTTATGCCAAAAAAACTCCGAACTCGATACAATAAAGGTGTTCAAGCCAATGTTAGGAAGTATTCCACCGAGGATAAGTGTTTCGAGTTTCATGGGTTATTTAAAAGGTAAAAGTACACTTAGGATGTTGGACAGGCATACCAACCTCAAGTACAAGTTTGGGAATCGGCATTTCTGGGCGGAAGGTTATTATGTGAGTACAGTAGGGCTTAATGAAGCCACAATTAAGAAATATATTCAAGAACAGGAAAAGCATGATATAGCACTAGATAAATTAAGTGTAAAAGAATATGAGGATCCCTTTAGGGATAGTGGTAAGTAATACTAAAGCCGCCTCTTTGAGAGGCAAGTGACGAGTCAAGAGCAATAAGGCTTGAACAACGTGAAAGCCAGCGACTTTAGGCGCTGGCTGGTAATTTGGGCTTATAGCTCTGGGACAAACCACCCGTTAGACGGGTGGTCATGATTATAAGAGCGATGAGTTATAAATATTTTGAAATGAGTTTATTTTCCGTTAGAGTGGTAGTATCTTATGATTAAATAGATTTCAATAATTCTTATAATTTTTCAGATGGTTGATTGTTGAAAATCTTTAAAGAATCTTCATTTGTTAGCTTTATATCACGTGTTAAACTGATTGTAGGCACTATCCTATCTCCTATCACTACTTAAATTTATTATAGCTTATTTCAAAAAGATTTTCAATTTGGAATTGAATAATCTTCCTAATTTTGTGCTGCGTAGCTGGATGATTTAACTTTTTTGGTAACTCTTATTAAGTGCTAGTAAACTGATTATATAAATCAACAGTTGAACAATACCTATATATTGAAATATTTGCCAATTTTTAAAATCAATCCATGATGCAAACATAGTTCCGAAAGGAGCAAAGATACCACTAATAGTGAATATGATGCTAAAAATGCGTCCTAAGAAATTGGAATCTATAGAAACTTGGAGATGTGACATTAAATTCACATTGAACATTGAAACAGTTGTAGAGAACAGAGAAAATAAAATCAATAAGATAATTTGCGAGGACTGAAAAAGATTAATAAGTATTAAGGAGACTGCACCTGGCAATAAGAAATGAAGAAAGTATCTCGGTTCAATTTTTTTCTTGTTTAGACTGATGATAAGAGCTCCTATGATACTTCCGATAGATTGAGAAACGAGAATATAGGCAAAAATTTGATGAAATTGAGAAAACGTTGCTGTGAATGGAAGATAGAAGGAATAGATCGCATCTAAGAAGTTTAGAAAAGCGGAAGAAATTAAAATGGTTAGGAGTGTTTTGTCTTCATAGAGGTAGGTAAAACCTTCTTTTAATCCAGTAAAAAATTTTGATTGGATAGTATTATGGTGATGTAAAATGTGAAAACGATATTCACACAAAGCTGAAATAATAAAAGAGAAAGAGTTAATCAGCATACCATATCTAAATCCAAATTGATGGATAACAAAGACGGAAGCTAGCGGTGCTCCAACTCCAACAATCTCAGCCACTATTTTAGAAATAGAGTTATAGGTAAAGATTCCATCGCTGGAAAGAAGGTCTTTTATAATAGCCTTATAAGCTGGGCCGTTAAAACTAAATAAAATAGCCAGTAATATATTGACAACAACCAATATCCAGATATTTTGCGGATTATAAAATAAAAATAGTAAGAAAGTTGCAATTGCAGCAATCACATCTGTTAGAATGAGCATGCGTTTTCTATCGCTAAAATCAGCAACATATCCTGCAAATAGATTAAATAGTAAGCGAACAATGGATTCGCTAGACTGATAAAGCATCATAAAGAATGAGGATTGAACGGTAAGGTTTGCGATTAATAATTTATTGGCATAATCAAAAATAATATTACCCAAGTTTGTTGTTTGTCCCCTGATAATCAGTAGTAGGATATTTTTATTCTCTTTGTTCATACTTATATTCCTCAAGTAGCTCGTTTATGAGTGTAAATTCCTTCTCATTCTTTACACTAGTAGTGATGAGATAGCGTAAATCATCTAGTGAATGAGCAGGGCAGTTTATCTTTTCAGGATATTCTCTAAAAAATTCGATAGGGATAGGGAGCTTTGGAGGAGCTTGATGATGGCCATTCTGAAAAATAGCTAAAGTCAGTGCAATTTTACTGGGCGATGTTGGAATCTCTGCTGGTATAGAAACACTATTTATAAGGTTCCAGTAAGTATCTAGGATATCAATTTGAAATGCACATTTGATAAGCAAAGGAATATTTCCTCCACCAAACCGCTTTCCAATTTCACAAAAGCTTACCTCATCAGTAGTGGAGTTATAAAAGAACTCTGCATGGAAAGGATGTATTTTCTCAGTTCCTAAACTGTCCAATACTTTTTGGGTCTCAGTTTTTAATCGTTGAATGAAGAGGGGATTATTATAGTGAGAGTTTGTACGGACGATATTGATGAAGGTTGTTTTAATATCTAGGATATTTCCTATATATTCATGTGTAAAAAAGTATTGGATTTTTCCATTAATAGCTATACCATCACAAGTAAACATGGTATCAAATTGTTCCTGACTTTCTAAAAGAAAATTCTCAGCTGTATAATACTCTGGTATTTGAGAGATAATATGAATATCTTTGCCAGAAGCTTCACATCTAGGTTTAATCAGAAAGGTATTAGGAAGAATATCATTTGGGTTCAATAGTTGAGGCTGACTGATTTGTTCACTCAGCTGAGTGCGCATGATTTTCTTGTCTTTATAAGTATAAGCGATTTTCCAAGCCTCTTCATCGGAGGTAAAAAGCGATTTTAAGATACCGACAATATGCATGAGTCCTTCATCTAGTGTGAAAATATCCTCTATGTTCTGTATATCTTTGAAAAAAAAGAGTAGATTAATTTGACTAAAATCATCTATACAAAAAATTTGGTTCTTTAAAAATCCAACTGAAAGATAATTTTTTTCTTGTCTGCTAGGACAGATAATACCTAAATTTTCGTTTGCTTTAATACCAATACTTGCAGGAGAAAAGCGATAAATAAAATATTTCATTTTTTATACCTCGTGTTTTCTAACACCCAAGTCTCAGCTCCTAAGAGATTGTTTTTTGTTTCTCGGAATGTTGAACCATGACAAGAAAAACCGACAACAGCATCTGCACTGTGAAAAGCAGAATGCAACTGTTTACCAATTTGCGTGTAAGTAATATAGTCAAAGATAGAATACTGTTCTTTTATCGTTTCCGTTAGTTCTGGGAGTTGTTGGATGACTCCTTCCATTTTGGCAGTTAGGAGCCAGCCAGTAACTGGAAATACGGTTGGAAGTATGGGTAAGGTGTCACTACAGATGGCTGTCAAGAGAAGCTCAAGAGGATTGTAGGTCAGTTTATATTGTAGATTTTGACGAATCCGTGCACCACCAATGCGTGAAGCAATTTCCAAAAAAATGATTTCGTGTCCATCGTAAAACACCTCTAAGTGAAAAAGAAATGTTCCATTGGGATAAAGTCCATGGCTTAGTGTAGAAGCATAGTCAACAAGCTTATTGAACTGTTCTGAAGTATGGTCTAAGGAAACCGCTGCAGCTGAGATACCTTTTTTAATGAGCAAGGGATTGTAGATATATTGGGAAGGTTCACAGTAGATGATATTCCCCTGATAAACAAAGCCATCTATGTGATAGACATCTGCATAGATGTATTCTTGAACAAGGACAGTCTTATCTTTCCAAAAATGATCAGAATGAAAGGAAACCAAATCAGTCTCTCTCTTTAAATGAAAAGTATCAACAGAACCAGCTCCATCCAAAGGTTTTAGAATAATATCTTCATGTTCTTTGAAAAAGTTTTTCAATTCCTCATAAGATGAGATTTTCCGGGAATGGGGGATTTTAAAACCTAGTTCATTAACTTTCTGTGTCATTTTACTCTTATCACGGAAAGTTTTAGCTTGACTGACTGATTGTCCTTTAATATGAAATTGTTCTCGTAATTCTGCAGCCAATACCATATCAAACTCATCTAAAGCAACAATCGCATCGAAATGAGATCGTTGTAGGATTCCTTGTGAGGTTTCTTTTCTCTTTTCAGGATAATGTTGGGTAGTAACTAGAGTGACATTGGTTGGTTTATTCGTTTCAAATGATTCTACTTTGCTATCATCAATCAGGAGTGTATAGTGATGATTTTTGGAAAGACAAGAGTAAATATCGGTGTAAGTTTCACGATAGGGGTGTAAGATAAGTAATTTTGCCATGATTATTTATAACTTTCTATTGGATTTTGATAGAGGTTTTTATGCGAATCTCTATAATAAGCAAAGTTGCTCGGCAATTCAGGTAGTTTGTAAGTGGGATCAATCTGACTTTTGTAGAGTTTATAAGGGATCCCTAATGTTTGATAGGCATAGTCTGCCCCCATTGTATCCCTATTCTTTTTGACTTTCTTTAACGCTTTATTGATATTTCGAGAGTATTCCTTGTATTGTTTTAGTAATTCGATTTTAATCGATGGAAACTCATTAAAAATAAGTTCTACTGAGATGTTGTGAATATCACACTCTAAAAAAATTTCCCTAGCTACCTTTTTTAGGGCATAGCTGTGTCTATGATTGCCAAATTTTCCAATTTCTGGGAATAAAAAGTTTAATGCTTCTAGTTGACTGATGAAAAAATGTGCTAGTTCATGGCTATTAGAAAGTCTATATAACCTATTGTAGGTAGCCAGAAAAGTTTGTGACTCGTAAATAGACTTAGCCTGTTCACGAATCATATCTAATCGTAAAGGAAAGAAGACACTGTCTAATTGAGACTGAAATCCTCCTTGAAAATTGATTAGAACAAAATTTGCTAATGTTACCAAACCATCGTGGTAATTACTACAAATTTTAATGTAGTAATGATTCCCTGATAAAGGAACATGACACTGAAGTCGATTTTTATCAATTTCGATAATGTGATTAGTAACGTTGTACAGTTGACCAAGGATATCAGTCATTTTTGGACATATAATATAAATGTTATCGAAAGGAATCCATTTATTTAAAAATTTTGTGATAAAGGTTTCAATAATTTGTCCATATTTCTCTTCATGGAAGGAAAATAAACTAATTAAAGTTTGGCATGGGGTAGAGATAGGGTTTACTAAGTTAGCAGGGTAGACATTTCGGAAACAAACTTGTTCTTTTACATATAAACCATCTTTCTTTTCTTTAAAATACTCTAGCTCATCTTGAATGGGTGAAAAAGTAAATAAGTTCTTTTCTTCTCTTATCAAAGGCGATGATGGGAGAGTCTGAGCTTTAAAGATACGTTGTAAATCGTCACTATAAGTATTCTTTGCCATTGATTTTACCTCGGCTATCGACTTTGTTGATTGCAAATGGTTTGTTGGGTATATCTAATAGATAATCCTTGTTAATTTCTTTTACAATGTGTTTAGATATATCTGCAATTAGCTTGACAGAGGGATGTCTTCCATCTTCTTGGAAAGGATGATTATTTTTTTCGACATAGTATTTGAATAGTTCATATTCAGGAAAGTAATAGTCGTCCCCTAATTCCATAATGGCTTCTTTGATAATACGATAATTTTCAGTCGTAGCCAAATGCAGATTATGAAACTTTTCAGAAGCTTTAAGAAGTACATAGGGAATTGAAAATTGAATCTTAATTTTAGGGTTAATAAGTTGTACAACTCGCATAATTTGTTTAGCAAAATTAAGTATATCGTCGGACGATAGATAGACATTCTTAATTTCAGGATTGAGAAATTGATTCTTTGGAAGTCTATTCATAATATGGTTGACTTTAGACCACATTTCAACAGAACCTAGAGATAGTATTAATAAATCTGACTCAGTTAGTGCTGTTTTGACATAATTGTCAATGTTTAAATTTTGATGTAGAACAGCTTCGTAACTTTCCGACTTATTCCAAAAACGAATTTCATCATAGAACACCTTTTGTTTGGAATCTATTAAAATATGATGATCCAATTCAAGTGCAATAACTTCTAAATCCTTTAGCAAGGAAGGAGCATTAAAAATGGTCTCGTAAGGAGAAAAAGTTTTAATTTGACTGTTGGAAAAATAGTCAATACCGAGTGATAAATTTCGTGCTGTACATGCTCCTAAGAAGCATATTTTTTCAGGACGATAAGTTAGAAAATATTTAGATTCATTTGATGAGTAAAAATGTAAGCTATCCATATAGTTCACCATCATATCCTAGAATATTTAATATGGTTTGAATATTACCGAAGCCACGCATAACTTGGTCAAAGTTTAATAGCACAGCGGATTCAATATTTAATTGTACTATTCCCATCAATATCGCCATTCCAGCGCGTATATCTTTGAGATTGTATGTGTTGGATTGATAATTCGTGAGTGATAATTTGTCTAGTGTTTTTAAAGCACCATTATCTAATACTTTAATTCGTATACCTAGCTTCTCTAATTCAGCCACATGACTGGCTCTATGAATAAAAACTTCATCAAATAGAATGGAAGATATATTATGAGATGCTAGAAATTCTGATACAATGGGACCTAAATCAGTGGTGATAAATGGTGCAGCACCTAATCTTAGAAATTCAAAATACTCGGTTTCTATTTGAAATACTTTTTTGAATTGAATTGTGTGTTTATCTTCAATAATTTTTAATCCTAATTTTGTAAAAAGTTCAATGTAACTTTGGGGAATATCTTTGATAAGTATATTATCGAAAATGATATTTTCTAGCTCATCCCAGAATAGTAAAACATAGGATATAAGCATAGACATATCAGGAGGTAAGGTTATTTCAGTATTGACTATATCAATAGAATCTACTTTAGGGATTAAAATTTTATCAGATGTTAAATATTCTACAGTTCGATTAGTAGCTGATTCTAGTAATGTAATGAGGTAGCACACAGTAGGGTCTGGTGAAAGTCCGTTGATTCTAATTTCATTTGGATAAACATATGCCAAACTAATAGCATTGAAGAAAGCACCAACACTTTTACTCCCATCAGCGTAACAATTCAATGTGATATTTTTATTTAGTAAGTCATTTTTCTCAGAATAAAAGATTTTATTCTCTTCGTTATAGGTGTAGTTCGCTACGGTGGAGAGAATGTCAAGGTGTAAGTCAATAGGTCTAAAGCAAAAGTCATCTCCTCCAGGGAATGTGAACAACAGACGATGATAGCGATAGGTCAAAGCTGAGATAATACCGATGCTGGCTCGACTAATTTTATTAAGAGAGATGATGTCTTTAGGTGTATTTGTAGATTGGATTTCAATGGTGTCTTCACAGGTATATGAGTCAGACCAATGATTATTCCCTAGTTCATACAAAATATTTAAAAAGTCAAAAGCAGTGGGACAATTTCTAATAACTAATTTATGCTTATTCAGAAATAAGCTAGACAATAGAATATGAACACCAATAACTTTATCACCTTCAATCTTGATGTGATTTTTTAGAGTGGTAGAATTTTTACCCTGACTTTTCTTTTGCAATTTCATATTAAAGTGCTTAGGTAAAATGTCATCTGCTGTTTTAGAGAAGCTTTCTTTAGTCAAAGAACTTGGTTGATTTAAACTAACTTCTAAATCTTCGAAGGATATTTCTAGTAGTTTTGCATAAGCTATTAAGTCTTTAACATTGATATCACGAGAGCCATTTTCCCAGTTTGAGATAGCCTGTCGGCTTAGTTTTAATTGATTTGCTACAAATTCTTGAGTAAACCCCATTGATAATCTACGCTGTTTTAAAAAGTCACCAATCATAGGCGTATGTCTCCCTTATGTTAATTTGGTTATTATTATACTCGTATAAAATAAAATTTCAAGAATTTTCAGGCAACATTTTGTTGCGTAGCATGATGATCTAATATCTTCTGTAAATGGGGCGTACTTGTTTATGTCTAGGAGGACTGATGCGTCAGTTCTCCCGTTTTTATTTATGTGACTATTAGTCCGTCTCGCACCTAACGGAGCGAGACGGACTGAAAGTCACATAATATAAAAAAGCCTCACCAAAAAAAATTCTGGTGGGGCTTTTGGTGGGGAACCAATCAATTTTGACTGATTTTTAACCTTTTATAATAACCTAAAGTGCTGTTAAAACAACCATTTCACTTCAAATCATGTTTATAAATCATTCCCACTCTACAGTTGCAGGTGGTTTACTTGTGATATCGTAGACAATGCGGTTTACGTGGTCAACTTCGTTTACGATACGGACTGAGATTTTTTGGAGAACTTCCCATGGAATCTTCGCAAAGTCAGCTGTCATTCCGTCGATAGAAGTGATAGCGCGGATAGCGATAGTGTAGTCGTAAGTACGACCATCTCCCATAACACCTACGGAACGAACGCCAGTGTTAACTGTGAAGTATTGCCAGATATCGCGTTCAAGACCAGCTTTAGCGATTTCTTCACGAAGGATAGCGTCTGATTCACGGACAGTTTCGAGTTTTTCTTCAGTGATTTCTCCCATAACACGGATGGCAAGACCTGGACCTGGGAATGGTTGGCGCCATACGATGTGGTCTGGCATACCAAGCTCTGTACCAAGGGCACGAACCTCATCCTTGTAAAGAGTGTTAAGGGGTTCGATGAGTTCAAACTGCATGTCTTCTGGAAGTCCACCAACGTTGTGGTGAGATTTAATAGTTTGAGCAGTATCAGTACCTGACTCGATGACGTCTGTATAGAGTGTTCCTTGAGCAAGGAATTTCACATCTTTTAGTTTGCTTGCTTCATCGTCAAAGACATAGACAAATTCGTTCCCAATGATCTTGCGTTTTTGTTCGGGATCAGACACACCAGCCAATTTATCAAGGAAACGTTTAGCAGCGTCTGCTTTAACAATGTTCAAACCAAATTTGCCACCAAGCATCTCCATAACTTGATCTGCTTCCCCTTTACGAAGAAGACCGTGGTCTACAAAGATACAAATCAATTGATCGCCGATTGCTTTTTGGAGAAGAACCCCAACAACAGAAGAGTCAACACCACCTGAAAGGCCAAGAAGGACACGTTTGTCTCCGACGGTTTCACGGATTTTTTTGATCTGCATGTCAATGAAGTTGTCCATGGTCCAGTCACCTTTAGCCCCACAGATGTTCAAGGCAAAGTTACGCAAGATATCATAACCGTGAACAGAGTGACGAACCTCAGGGTGGAATTGGATTCCGTAGATTTTCTTGTCTGGATTTTCAATCGATGCAAAAGGACAATCGGCAGAAGTACCAGTGCGGATAAAGTCAGACGGAATTTCTGTAACAGCATCTCCATGGCTCATCAAGACTAATTGTTTGTCTGGTGTATCCGCAAAAAGAGCAGAAGTTTCTGTCAAGCTGAGTTCAGATTGACCATATTCACGGTTACCAGCATCACCTGCAGGAACGACCTTCCCACCCAATTTATGGGTCAATAATTGCATCCCGTAACAGATTCCAAGGATTGGAATACCGAGTTCGAAAATTTCAGGATCGATATCAAAAGAACCTTCCTCGTATACAGAGTTTGGTCCGCCTGAAAGAACGATCCCGACTGGATTGATTTCACGAACTTCATCAGCAGAAATCTTGTGGCTCTTCAACTCTGAGAAAACACCAATTTCACGAATCCGCCGTGAAATAAGCTGATTGTATTGGCTACCGTAGTCAAGCACGATGATTTTTTCAACATCATGCAAATCAGTTGATAGGTTTGTCATCTTATCCCCTTCTTAAAGAAATTTACTTTCCTCTATTCTAACACAAAAGCCTTGTCTTTACCAATCTCTGATTGAAGAATTAGGAATTTTACGCTACAATAGAGATAACACAGAGAAAGAGCAAGGTTATGATTCCAGCTTACATTCAAATTCATGATCAGATTAAGTCTGAGATTGATCAAAAAATATGGAAAATCGGGGAGCGTCTTCCTAGCGAACGCGATCTAGCTGAGAAATTTCAGGTGAGTCGGATGACGCTTAGGCAGGCTATTACCCTTCTGGTTGAAGAAGGAGTGCTTGAAAGACGTGTAGGAAGTGGTACCTTTATCACCAGCACGCGCGTTCAAGAAAAAATGCGGGGCACAACCAGTTTTACAGAGATTATGAAATCGCAAGGCAAGGAACCTTCTAGCCAAGTGATTTCTTACCGGAAAACCATTCCTAGCCTCCAAGAAGTGGATAAATTGGGCATTGATAAGACTGAGACCATCATTCGGATGGAGCGGGTCCGGTATGCCGATGGAATCCCTGTTGTTTATGAAGTGGCCTCTATTCCAGAGAAATTTATTAAGAATTTCAATCGAGAAGAGGTAACCAGCCATTTCTTCCAAACCTTGGAGCGTCATGGTTATAAGATTGGAAAGTCGCATCAGACCATCTATGCGCGATTGGCCAAGGATAAGATTGCGGACTACTTACAGATTTCAAAAGGGCAGGCTATTTTAGGTCTGACACAGGTTTCCTATTTTGAAGATGGGACGGCGTTTGAGTATGTAAAAAGTCAGTATGTTGGCGAGCGGTTCGAATTTTATTTGGAAAATAACTAAGCTCGCAAATCGTAAAAATAGAAAACTCTTCAAATGTGTGAGAGGCTCACTCTCTTTGGCATTTGGGAGCTTTTTTTAGGTTGAAGTCATTCTTTCTAAATAGTGATAGTACGGTCAAAAATAAAAGATTTAAAAAAATTTTATTTTTTCTTCAATTTTTGATTTTTTTTACGAATTAATAGATAGAAGCTAGTTTTAGATCTAAAAAAAGATATAAGGCAGGAAAAAATGAAAAAAATTAAAATCGATGTGGTAGCTGTTCCCTTGAGTGGGCATCTGTACCCAACTTTAAATCTCGTTAAACCCTTATTAGATGATCCAACTATGGAAATCCGAGTTTTCACGGGTCCTCAGAAAAAAGCCGTCGCAGAAAGTCTCGGCTTCACAGTCGTTCCGATTCTAGAGGACAAAGTAGAAGAGTTTGAACGTGCGGCTAATAACGATAAGAAACTCAATCTCTTTTCAGCTTATCGGCAATTGTCCAAAAGTCTTGATTTGATTAATCATGTATCAGATCAATTGCTAGAGGAGTGGCGCGTCAATCGTCCAGATATTGTCATTGCTGATTTCATCACTCTATCAGCTGGCTTTGTGGCAGAACAGTTAGAAATTCCTTGGATTACCACCATGGCAACCCAATTTGTAATCGAAACTCCTTATGGTCCTCCTTGCTTCTTCGGAGGGATGGGAGTCGCGCGCACGAAGAAGGAAGAGAAGATACAGGCACTATGCCGTAAACTCACGCGCATTGGAAAATACTGTGGGGCTTTCCTCTTACGCAAACGCTTAAAACGTTACAATTTCAAGTTGTACAATCAAAATGGAGTGGAGACCATCTACTCTCCTTATGCCGTCTTTGGAATTGGGATGATGGAGCTAGAGTTGAAGACACACTTCCCTCATCAATATGCGTGGCTTGGCCCTTTGGGTACTTCTATTGAAAAAGCAGAAGATTATCCTTTAGATCTCATTCCTTACGAGGATAAGACGAAGGTACTCGTGACATGTGGAACCCAGTTGCCTTGGGCAAAAGAGAACTTGCTAGAACAAACCAAGCAGTTGGCCAAAGAGCATCCAGAATGTCACTTTTTCGTCACCTTAGGAGATGGAGCAAAGGAATTCTCTGAAGAAGAAGTAGCGCCAAATGTGACGGTCGTCTCATATCTACCCTACAAAGAATATATTCCGCAGATGGACTATGTCATTCACCATGGAGGAGCTGGAATCTTTTATCAGTGTATCGAATTTAAAAAACCAGCCTTGATCTTGCCACATGATTATGACCAATTTGACTATGCGATTCGAGGAGTAGAAGCAGGAATTGCCTTTCAAGCACATCGCAATCGCACCGAAGAGATTCAAGCAGGTTTTAAGGCTCTATTAGAAAAAGAATCTTGGGAAAAGTTAGAAAGACTAAACAAACTTTCAAAAACCTACAAGCCGTTGGATACCTTGGAGTTTGAGATTCAACGATTATTAAGACGTGGAACGGATGGTAAACTATGAAAATTCTTGTAACAGGTGCGACTGGCTTCCTTGGAAAATATGTGATCGATGAGTTGTTGGCTCACGATTATTCCATTGTAGCCTTTGGCCGAAACGAAAAAATTGGGAAGGCTCTGGAAGGTGAGCGCGTCCAATTTATCAAAGGGGATTTGAGCGCTATTGAGGAATTAAGACAAACCTTTCAGTCTGTTGATGCTGTGGTTCACGCTGGAGCTTTATCCACTGCCTGGGGACCTTGGAAGGCCTTCTATCAGGCTAATGTAGTTGGTACTCAAAATGTCCTTGACTTGTGCCGTGAATATGCGGTAAAACGCTTAGTTTACGTATCTTCTCCCAGTATTTACGCAGCTGGAAAAGACCAATTAAACATTAAGGAAAGCGATGCTCCCAAAGAAAATCACCTCAACAATTACATCCGAAGTAAATTGGCGTCTGAAAAACTTTTTTCTGACTATCCAGATGTGCCAAGTATCATCTTGCGTCCTAGAGGATTATTTGGTGTGGGGGATACCAGTATTTTACCTCGTGTCTTACGCCTCAGTCGAAAAATTGGAATTCCTTTGATTCGTGGAGGAGAGCAGCTCATGGATATGACCTGTGTGGAAAATGTTGCCCTAGCCATTCGCTTGGCTCTAGAGGCCAAAGAAGCACACGGACAGGTTTATAATATTACAAATGGGGAACCAAAGACCTTTAAGTATTTGATCGAAACAACACTAAAGGGATTGGGAGAGCCGATTCGCTATCGGAAAATTCCGGAAGGTCTAGTAGCAGGTGCGGCTTATAGCCTTGAAGGAGTATATCGATTATTCCATCTGAAAGCTGAGCCTCCTTTGACTCGCTACACCTATTATCTCCTTCGATATAGCCAAACTCTCGATATTCAAAAGGCCCAAACAGAACTTGGCTACTATCCAAAAATGACCATTGAAGAAGGGATTGACAACTATGTCCAACATGATCAAGCGCATTGATTATTTCCCAGCAGGCTATTGTAGTAGTCATTCTGGTCTCTTATTTAAAGAGATTCCGAATGAAAAAATGCAATTTCCAGCAGGTGTCTTTTTGATTCATCACCGTGAAAAAGGCTATATTTTGTACGATACCGGCTATCACTACGAGATTAAGAAAAAAGCTCGGTATTTCTGGTACCGTCTAGCCACCCCAATGCAGATGAAAAAAGAAGACCAGATCGATTATTTATTGCAAGAGCGTGGAATTGATCCGGCAGAAATTACTTATGTGATTCTTTCGCATTTGCACCCGGATCATCTCGGTGGAGCAGCCCTTTTTCCAAATGCTCATTTCTTTGTTACCCAGGAAGTCTATGAGGTGTACCAAAAACCTAAATTTAAAGATCTGATTTTTAAAGAGTTTTTGCCAGCTGATTTCAAAGATCGGGTGACTTGTCTTAAAGCAGATCAAAGGCATCCTGCTTTCCCCTATCGCCCGACTGCGGATTTTTTTGGAGATGGGAGCATCCTTGTTTCGTCCATCGATGGACATGCGAGAGGGCAAGGTTGTCTTTATCTGGATGAGTTCAAACTCTTCATCGGAGCAGACCTTTCTTGGGGAGTAGACCTCTTGCCTTACACAGGGCAAATGCGTCTCATCCCCTCCTTGGTTCAGGATAATAAGAAGGCTTATCTTAAAGGAGCTGAGTTGCTGGAAACACTCTTGCAAGATGGCATTCAAGTTGTGGTCAGCCACGACCCGCAAGAACGGATTGAAAGGATTTTAAATGAAAAAAACAGTCTTTCTGAAAACCTTTATTGAAACCAGATGGTGCCACCGATTCCGTTCAAAAGAGGCCTTGAAGCGATATCAATATAAGCAATTGGCGCGCTACCATGCTTTTATCACTTCTCAGTCTCCCTATTTTCAAACCCATTCTCCCGAATCCTTTGGAACCATGGATAAATCGTTTATGATGACACATTTCAATGAACTCAATACCCTAGGGGTGGATCGAGATCAGGCTTTAGAGATGGCGATTCGCGGAGAACAGACGCGAGATTTTACTGAGATGAATGGAGAAGTAGCAGTAGGCTTGTCTTCTGGGACTTCAGGCCACCGAGGAGTTTTTGTCACCACAGAAAAAGAGAGAAGTATGTGGGCTGCAGCGATCTTAGCCAAGATGCTTCCGAAAGGAAAACTATTTGGTCATCGCATTGCCTTTTTCTTACGAGCGGACAATGAACTTTATCAAACCATTAACTCAGGCCTTATCCGCTTGGAATATTTTGATATTTTCAAGGATAGCAAGGAGCATTTAGAGCGTCTCAAAGACTATCAACCAACTATTGTGGTCGCACCAGCTTCAACCTTGATTGAGTTAGCCAACTATGTCAGCAATCAGCAACTTGCGATCCAACCCGTCAAGGTTGTCTCTGTCGCAGAAATCCTAGAGGAACGAGATGCTGAGACAATCGCCAAAGCCTTTCAACTAGACACGGTTGATCAGGTCTACCAAGCGACAGAGGGATTTTTAGCTTGTACCTGTTCAGAAGGCAATCTACATCTTAACGAAGATATTTTGTATGTCGAAAAAGAGTACCTAGATGATAGCCGCTTTTATCCGATTATTACGGATTTCAAACGAACCAGTCAACCGATCTATCGCTACCGCCTCAATGATATTTTGGTAGAAGAAAAATCTCCTTGCCCTTGTGGTTCCGTCTTTACTCGAATCGCAAAGATCGAAGGACGATCAGATGATATCTTCTATTTCAAAAAAGAAGATGGCAGTAGCCAGATGATCTATCCGGATTTTATTCGACGGTGTATTCTCTTTGTCGAAAATATTCAGGACTATCAAGTAACTCAGTTGGCAGATAGATCCATTACCATTGCCTTGAGTCACCGGACAGAGTCTATTGAGCAAGCGATTTTTGCTCAATTCGAACTCTTAGCTCAGCAAAAACAATTCATTCTTCCAAGTATTCAATTTATCGATTACCAATGGGACCCAACACGTAAATTAAAACGTGTTCAACGACTTCAATAAAAGGAGAATCCTATGACTACTGTAAAAAGACATTTGCAAATTAAAGGCTATGGAACAGCGCTTCCAGCTCATACAGTTTCTTTCAAAGACCAGACTCGTTACCGCGTGAAAGAAGGAGAAGAAACACAGATTGATCTTGCAGCGCGTGCGATCGAAGCTGCTTTAAACCATGCGGGTCTTGAAATGGCAGACATCGACTGCCTGGTTTCGGCTAGTGCAGTTGGTGTTCAGCCCATCCCTTGTACAGCTGCTTTGATCCATGAGCGCGTGGCCAAGGGACTGACGATTCCTGCCATGGATATCAATACTACCTGTACCAGTTTTGTATCAGCCTTAAGCACCATTTCTTATCTGATTGAAGGTGGAGAATACCAACGGGTGCTGATTGTATCCAGTGAAGTAGGAAGCCTAGGGCTTAATCCCAAACAAAAAGAAAGCTTTGAACTGTTTAGCGATGGAGCCGCAGCTTTTATTTTTGAAGCAACAAAAGAAGATAAAGGAATCATTGCTAGCATGCAACGTACCTGGTCAGAGGGAGCCCATGACACCGAAATTCGTGGTGGTTTGACAGCGTATCATCCGAAATTGTACTCTGACTCAACAAAGACTGATTTCATGTTTGACATGAAAGGGAAGAAAATCCTTTTGCTTTCTGCCCGTGTTATTCCAGAAATGTTCCAAGAATTCGAAGAGAAATCAGGCGTTTCTAAAGATGCTGTAGACTATATTATTCCTCACCAAGCAAGTCGTGCCTTACCACTCGTCATGGACAAATTGGGCGTTGGCAAAGACAAGTACCTCAATATTGTCAGTGATTATGGAAATATGGTTTCGGTAGCCGTTCCTTTCGGCCTAGCCTATGCACTGGATCATGGCTATGTGAAGGAAGGAGATACCATCTTCTTGATGGGAACTGCAGCAGGGATGACGGTCAATATGTTGGCACTGAAACTCTGATGATGAATCCTCTCATTTCAAGCTCAAAAAGCTTCAAGTCCCGCTAGTCTTTAGCGGGCTTTTTTGATATAATGAAAGGTATGGAAATTGAGAAAACCAACCGAATGAATGCGCTCTTTGAGTTTTATGCAGCGCTCTTGACGGACAAGCAGATGAACTACATCGAGCTCTACTACGCAGATGACTACAGCTTGGCTGAGATTGCAGAAGAGTTTGGAGTGAGCCGTCAAGCGGTCTATGACAATATTAAACGTACAGAAAAGATTTTGGAAGACTACGAAATGAAACTCCATATGTATTCCGATTACATTGTTCGTAGTCAGATTTTGGATCAGATTTCTGAAAAATACCCTGAAGATCCTTTTTTACAGGAACAAATTTCTGTACTTTCCAGTATCGATAATCGAGACTAATGATTAAATACAAGACAGAACTAGGAGAAAGAGTATGGCATTTGAAAGTTTAACCGAACGTTTACAAAACGTCTTTAAAAATCTTCGTAAGAAAGGGAAAATCTCTGAAGCGGATGTCCAAGAGGCAACCAAAGAGATTCGTCTAGCCCTCTTAGAGGCCGACGTTGCCCTTCCTGTTGTAAAAGACTTCATCAAACGGGTCCGCGAGCGGGCTGTAGGTCATGAAGTCATCGAAACCTTGAACCCTGCCCAACAAATCGTGAAGATTGTCGATGAAGAATTGACAGCGATTTTGGGTTCAGAAACAGCAGAAATTATCAAATCACCTAAGATTCCAACCATTATCATGATGGTCGGTCTTCAAGGGGCTGGTAAAACAACCTTTGCGGGTAAATTGGCCAACAAATTGGTCAAGGAAGAGAATGCACGTCCTTTGATGATTGCGGCCGATATCTATCGTCCAGCAGCCATCGACCAGTTGAAGACTCTTGGTCAACAGATCAATGTCCCTGTCTTCTCACTTGGTACAGAAGTCCCTGCAGTAGAGATCGTTCGTCAAGGTTTGGAGCAAGCAAGAGCCAACCACAATGACTATGTCTTGATCGATACGGCTGGTCGTCTGCAAATCGATGAAAAACTCATGGGCGAATTGCGCGACGTCAAAGCACTTGCCGAGCCAAATGAAATCCTCTTGGTTGTCGATGCCATGATTGGTCAAGAAGCGGCCAATGTGGCGCGTGAGTTTAACGAACAACTCGAAGTGACCGGGGTCATCTTGACCAAGATCGATGGGGATACCCGTGGTGGTGCGGCCCTTTCTGTTCGTCAGATTACTGGGAAGCCAATCAAGTTCACTGGTACTGGTGAAAAAATAACCGATATCGAAACCTTCCACCCGGACCGTATGTCTGGTCGGATCCTCGGTATGGGGGATATGCTGACGCTGATCGAGAAGGCTTCTCAAGAATACGATGAGAAATGCTCTCTTGAACTCGCTGAGAAGATGCGGGAAAATACCTTTGACTTCAACGATTTCATCGATCAGTTAGACCAGGTTCAAAATATGGGACCAATGGAAGACCTGCTCAAGATGCTTCCAGGGATGGCCAATAACCCTGCCATGAAGAACCTCAAGGTCGATGAACGAGAAATTGCTCGCAAACGTGCGATCGTATCATCCATGACCCCAGCTGAACGCGAAAATCCAGATTTATTAAATCCAAGCCGTCGTCGTCGGATTGCTGCTGGATCAGGAAACAGCTTTGTCGAAGTCAACAAATTCATCAAAGACTTTAACCAAGCCAAGCAGATGATGCAAGGCGTCCTCTCTGGCGACATGAACAAGATGATGAAACAAATGGGCCTCAATCCAAATAACATGCCGAAAAACATGCCTGGTGGAATGCCGGATATGTCTGCCCTCGAAGGCATGATGGGACAAGGTGGCATGCCTGACTTGTCAGCTCTTGGCGGAGGCGCTGGAATGCCTGATATGAGCCAAATGTTTGGTGGCGGTCTCAAAGGAAAAGCCGGTGAATTTATGATGAAACGGGCGATGAACAAGATGGCCAAACAAATGCGCAAAAATAAGAAAAAACGGAAATAATCGTTTCTAATAAGGGCCTGGAACACACTGTTCTGGGTTCTTTTAGAAACTACTACTAGAGGATCATGTTAAAAAAACTATTTCAACAAGTCATTCGTTTCTTTGCAAGATTGTTTTCTTCGCACAGCAAGCCCTTTGAATTCCCAAAAGGATCGAAGAAACCAGCGATCAGACCGATCATCTTTGTACCTGGAAGTTCAGCTAGTATCCAGCGATTCAATGGAACCATCCGTATGCTCCATCGCTTTTCTAGAAAAAAGCAAAGTCTCTTAAAAATAAAGGTCAATAAAGATGATTCTATAGAGATGGAAGGAAGACTGAATACGAAAGAGCCGAATCCAATAATTGTGATTGGCTTTGAGAATAATCGTGATGGCTACAGCAATATCAAGCAGCAAATCGAATCTCTTAAGACCGCTCTTACCTACCTTCTTGATCACTATCATTTTACAGAGTTCAAGGCTGTCGGTCATTCCAATGGAGGATTGGTTTTGACTGGTTTACTGGAAAGTGGCTTTTTAGAAAAGAAAAAGCTGACCGTAAGAAAGCTCGTTATTATTGGCAGTCCTTACCAATTCAATCAAGAAATGTTTGACGATTTTCAAAAATGGAAGCATCGCCTAGGAAAAGAAGTAGAGGTCCTTAACTTTGTTGGTAGCTTTGCTGGAAAATCAGATGGCATCGTTCCCCTCTCTAGTGCCCAAGCAGCACAATCTATTTTTGAGAAACAAGCCTATACAGAAGTGAATTTAAACGGTCGCAAGGCTCATCATTCAGCTTTACCCACTAATCCAGATCTAGTAAAACAATTAAGTCTATTTTTGAATCTATAATTTAATTACATAATTTCGGTTATGTAATTTTTATTTGTCTCTTGCAATCCTTAAGTAAATATGGTACATTTTTGGTAGCGATTACACATACTTAAGGAGGATTTTATGAAAAATCCCAAATTATTAGAAACAATGAAAGATTACAAGGGACGGGATGAGGTTCCCGCAGATTTTGATGCTTTTTGGGATCAAGCCCTAGCAAAGATGACTGAACTGCCTGAATACAAGCTTAAAAAACAAGATTTCAGCATTCCAAATGTGATTTGTTATGAATTAACCTTTAAAGGAACACGAGATGGGCTTGTTTATGCGCGGGTTGTTTTCCCAAAAACGGATCAAAAAGTTCCCGTTATTTTCCATTTTCATGGTTATATGGGCCGTTGTTGGGATTGGGCTGATATGCTGGCTTATATAGTAGCCGGTTATGGTGTTGTATCTATGGACGTAAGAGGTCAGTCAGGCTATTCAACAGACGGAGATCGCTCACCACTTGGTAATACGGTAAAAGGACAGATTATCCGCGGAGCCGTGGAAGGGCCGGAAGAGCTCTTTTATAAGGATGTCTACTTAGATCTTTACCAGTTAATTGAAATTGTAGCCAGCCTTCCTCAAGTAGACGACAGTAAACTTGCCAGCTACGGAGCCTCTCAAGGTGGTGCCCTGGCCCTGATTGCTGCTGGATTAAATCCCCGAATCCAACGAACAGTCGCCATTTATCCATTCTTATCGGATTTCAGACGGGTATTAGAGATCGGAAATACCAGTGAGGCCTATGACGAGCTTTTCCGTTATTTCAAGTTCCATGATCCATTCCATGAAACGGAAGATCGTTTGATGCAGACTTTGGCCTATATTGATGTGAAAAATTTTGCCCATCGTATCAAAGGACAGGTTCACATGATTACAGGTCTAGATGATGATGTCTGTTATCCTGAAACGCAGTTTGCCATTTATAATCGATTAGAAGGTCCAAAAGAGCATTTAATCATGCCAGAATATGCCCACGAAGCTATGAATGTTCAAGTCAATGATCGAGTCTATAATTGGCTCTGTGGTAGCAAGATTCCATTTCGATATGTAGAAAAATAAGTTAGAAAAGAAAAACAATCAGTAAATCCATGAGATTTGCTGATTGTTTTGTGTTTAAAAGGGATCTAGTATAGAAAGGGATACAAAACAGTCCTATAAAAACTAAAAGTTTATGTACAATTGACTTAACTAGAGCTAAACCATTGATACAACTGAATTAGAAGCATAAAGTACATTCTTTAAAAAGTGTACTTTATTTTTATTTTGTACATTATTCTGGAGTGGTATTTTGTATGTTTTCTAGTTCATAACATCATCTGATTTAAGGGATTATTTTGTACATTTTTTACTCTAATAAGTGCAGAAGAAGTGGTGGTTCAATTGTACATTTTTTTAAAACTTATTTATGTTCCTACTTAACACAAGATATAGATTTTTATTTTGTTGATGGTATAATTAATGATAGATGATGCGCTATTTCTAAACGTAAAATACAAGATTTTCTAATTTATTTTCTTTTAGACTAGAAGATTATTGCAATAAATACTATGTATAAACTATTAAAAAGGTAGGAGCTATAATGGCCGATAAATTTGGACAGTTTTTTAAAGATACACTAAAAGAAATTCTCGTAGAACATGTAAAAGAATTAAAAAATCAATCTGAAATTGATAAATTTTATGAAAAATATGAAAAGGCTGATTTTTCAGGATTATATCTAGAAATGATTAATGACACTTCAAATCAAATGGTAAGAGATGCTAAGATGATAATGCATGAGAATACGTTACTGTTTAGAGGAGAGGAAACAGAAATAATTGCAAGAATAGAGCAAAAGTGGTCTAATGCGTTTGCTACATCTGAGACCATGTATATGATGGTTCTTGAATCTGTAAAAGATTATTCTGATTATGTAAATAAAATTGATAACAAGGAGAGAGAAAAATCTATTCATAAATACACAGCCTTAAAATACATACACGGAAGAGGTCTACAACAATTTTTAGAGATAATCACTTTAATGAAAAATGGATTTGCTGATGGTGCGTATTCTAGATGGCGTTCACTTTACGAATTAAATATTATTGCGTCGTTTATTTCAGAATATGGAGAGGAAGTTGCTGAAGCTTATATTTCATCACATAATACAGAAGATCGTTATGAATGGGCAAGAGCTTGTGGTGAATTTAGTCCTAAAAAGAGATATATAAGTTTTGACGATATCAGAAAAAAATCCAATTTCCCATCAGAATTATGGCAACAACCATATCGAATCTCTAATGAAGTCACACATGCATCATCACAAGGCACATTTAATCGATTAGGTCTAATGGACGGGGAAGAGAAAATAAGTGTAGGGCATACTGATTATGGACTAACAATACCTGGTGAACACTCTGCTATAACAATAGCGCAACTTACGGGGTTGCTTTTGATGGTATATCCATCTGGTGATTCTATAATAGCTGCAAAAATGCTAAATAAGTGGATTGATGTGGTAAGAGAGCAATATTTTAAAACACATGACTATATTTTTCCTGATGAACCCAAATTATGGAATAATGAAAAAAATTTAAGTCTAAGATAGATATTTGATAGAATAAAAAAGTACAAAAAATTAAAATTATTTTTATTAAAGACTCAGCAAAACACAATATATTGTTTTTTTTATTTGTATACATAAAGTTTTCATTGAAAATTACTACATGTTAAAACTAAAAAATTTTGTACTTTTCCCGAGACAGTGGATAAACCCTTGATACAACTGAGTTTAAGGAGTAATGTAGACTATTTGAAAAATGTACTTTATTTTATTATGTAAAATTGAAAAAGCTAGAATAACGTTCATCGTGGTATCTATATTGTAGTCCATTAGGAGATTTTTTAATGTATATTTTAGAAGAAAGTTTGGTGAAGTTGATGAAGAGCAAAAGTACATTTTTAGGTATAGAAAAACAGACACCGAAGTAAGATGTCTGTTCTCCAATCTATTTTAGATTATTGTTCTTAAAAATACATACTAATTCTTGAAGAATAATCCTTTGTAAGTCTTAGTTTTACTGGGGGTTCGTGGTATAATAGAATTATTACTACAAAAATTAGGAGTTATTAAGATGCTCAACTTATATTGTGATGAGTCTTGTCATTTGGAAAATGATGGTGAGAGTGTAATGTTAATAGGAGGGATTTCTTGTCCAGACTATGTAAGGAATATTGTCTATAAGGAGATAAAAGAAATAAAAAGAAAACACGGTATTTCTTCACGTTCTGAAATAAAGTGGAGGAAAGTTTCAAATTCTAAAATTACCTTTTATGAAGATCTTGTAAATTATTTTTTTGATAATGAGCATCTTAATTTTAGAGTAGTTATAATAGACAAAAATAAATTAAACCATAAGAAATATAATCAAACCCACGATGATTTTTACTATAAGCAGTACTTTTATTTAGTAAGAAAATTTCTCTTTGAGGATGATGTTAACGTTTTTATAGATATAAAAGACACAAATAGTATTTTAAAAGTTAACAAGTTAAAGAATATTCTTGAAAACTGGAAGCAGTCACCCAAACATATCAAAAATATTCAACAAATTCGCTCTCATGAAAACTCAATAATGCAATTAGCTGACCTATTGATAGGGGCAGTAGCTTATAAAAATAGGAGCTTTGAAAGTAGTTTAGCTAGAATCAGGCTAAGTAATTTAATCTCTAATAGAGCTAAGCATGAGTTAACAACGAATACAAAGTATAACGCAATAAAATTCAATATTTTTAAAATGGAGTTAAGTGATGAGCAGTAACGTAACAGATTTTTGTCCTATCCTTCCTCCGAAGATAACACTTGATCAATTTAATGGTGACTATGCTCTTTATGATGATTTTTTATATGAGAATGTATTTTTAGAGCAATTGTTCAACTTCAAGATAACTTTTAGAGGGAAATTTGTCGAGTTAAAGTCGTATCCGTATTTTGAAGGTAAAGAAGATAGTTATTTTCATCTTACCTGTAAAAATTTTGATATAGATTCAGAAGAACGAGAACCTGATTTAAGAAGGAGCGAAAGATTATGTTGGTTAAGACCTGCAATAGAAACGGATCATAACAAGATTTGCAAACAAGATTGTTTCTTAATATATGAACGACCGTATAAAAAATCTAATAGAATATTTTTATTAGATCCAGTAGATCGCTATTTTATTGTACTTGAAGAAAGACCTAGTTACTATTTATTGATAACAGCATTTTACATACACTATGATAATGTACTTCGAAAGAAACTGAAAGAATACGATAAATATAAAACTAACTGAGAAAAACAGAAAACGTCCCTATGATTAGGGACGTAATCGCAATCTCCTTCAACAACTTGGTCGATGAGTTAACTATATTATACCAAAACTATAAAATATTGCAAGTATTTAATTAACAGACAGCAATAATTTCAGAGATATTCTCCCAAATGTCCAAATGGATATCTCTATTCCCGCATGAAATTTATTTACAAAGAGTACATTATGGACTTACAAGAACTTTACGACAACCTATCAACTGAGTTAAACACTCTTGGTATTCGGTTAGATAAAAATATTTACCAAGGAATGCAAAAAGAATCGCTAAAAGGATTTCTTAGTGACTTTGAGAAGCCGGTGTATTAGGCACACCTTTGAAGTCAACTCAAGGATGTAGAATCTTTGGATAGCTATCAGAGATTGTTAGATGGGACTGATGACCGCCAATCTGATTATGTTAAGCAATCCATTCAGCGCTTTTACACGGAGTTTGTTGAATCAATCAGGGATGAATTATATTAAAGAACACTGATGACAAAAAGTCTGGCAAATTCCTTGTCAGACTTTAACTATATGATTTTAGTAAAGTATATTCTCACTAAAATTCAGGTTTAATAAATTTCCAGTTTTCACTTTGATAGGGTAGACTTTAGGATATTTTTGTTCCAAAAAAAAACTAAAAGTTTATGTACAATTGATTTAACTAGAGCTAAACCATTGATAAAACTGAATTAGAAGAATAAAGTGCACTCATTAAGTAGTGTACTTTATTTTTGTTTTGTACATTTTTTGTTGATGGCTTAATCAATACTACATCTCTATCAGGCAATTCAGACTCCATTTAGTCCTCTAAAACCCATGTTGAGTGTGTATCTTTGCTGGTAAAAGCTTAGAAACCTTGTAGCGAAGTAATAATGAAAAGCCTTTATTATAAAGGTTTTTCATATTCCAATAAAGAACTTGACATTATTAGTTACTTCCACTACAATAGAATTACATACCATTGGTATGATAGAAAGGGACTGGAATGGCAAGAAATAGAAACTCACATGAAACTAGACAAAAAATACTAGAGGTCTCTAAAAATTTATTTTTAGAAAAAGGATTTGATAATACGTCAATACAAGATATCATAGATGGGTTAGGTGGATTAACAAAAGGTGTTATCTATCATCATTTTGAGTCTAAATACGATATACTGCAAACAATCATTAGCGAAAATAATCAAGAAATTTTAAATTATAATTGGAGAGGAAATACTGGGTTAGAAAAGATACAAAATTCTTTGATGGACTCTTTCTCTAATTTTGAACACCAAAGGCTCGTTTACTCTGCCTCAATCATGCTTAGAAGTCCACGTTTGTTAGGAGAGCAGTATCTAGGTCTATTTTCTGATTTTTTACCCGAAATTAGAGAAAAAGTTTACGAAGGAGTTGAAGATGGGTCTATTAAAACAGAATATCCAGAAGAGCTAGCAGATTTAATTGTTTTAACTCTAAATATTTGGATTGGTTTTCAAATTTCCGTTTTTTCATTAGTAGAATTAAAGCGCAAAATGAATTTCATTAAACTTACTTTTGAAGGTCTAGGGGTACAGTTAATTTCTGATGAAATGATGGAGGTGATTTTCAACTTATTTGATCACTTAAAAAAATAGTAAATAAGTAGTCGCATGACATTCTTGTTAATACTAATTTCTATTTATGTATTATCAATTGAATAAACTATATTACATAATTTATAATTTAAAAATAACACACTTAAAGTGTGTTATTAAAAATCCAC
>NZ_JVSR01000081.1:0-10696 GCF_001069785.1 Streptococcus parasanguinis | reverse complement strand
ATAAAAAAGAGAGTGGGACAGAAATCGGTAATTCGTTAGAATTCGATTTCTTCGTCCCACCTCCGCACAGTTGAGTAGGACTGTAAAAGCTGATGAAATCAGCATAGTAGAGCCCACTCAACCACTGCGTCTTGCTCGACAATCCAAAAATAATTGAGAGGCTAGGACTTTTGTCCCAGCCTCTTATACTTATTCAATCACTTGGCTTTCGGCTACTTTCTTGTACCAATGAGCCGATTTCTTCGGATAGCGCTCTTGGGTTTCAAAGTCTACATAGAAGAGACCATAGCGTTTTTCGTAACCATTAGACCAAGAGAAGACGTCCATAAGAGACCAGATGAAGTATCCTTTGACGTTTGCACCATCAGCAATCGCATCCGACAAGACTTCCAAGTGTTGTTTCACATAATCAATCCGGCCATCGTCATAAACCGTATTGTCCACAAACTCATCTTTGTATCCAAGTCCGTTTTCAGTGATGTAGATCTTCTTGTAATTTGGATAATCTTTCTTGACACGCATGATTTGATCATACAAACCTTGAGGGTAGATGATCCAGTCCCAGTCAGTACGAGGTACATAGTCAGGAGCTACACGACGTCCAACACCTTTGATTTGGTATTTAGAGCTTCCTTTTTCCCCTTTACCATTATGAATGATTTCTGTTTCGCCATCAAAGGCTTCCATCCAATCACTCATGTAGTAGTTAATTCCAAGGAAGTCGTTCAAATCTTTAGCTGCTTCAAGTGCTGCAAAGTCTTCGTCCCGAAGATCCAGACTACCACCATTAACTGAAAGAATGTGGTTTACCCCTTCCATGGTTGCATCTGAATAGTGTCCGAGGTAAGTCGCATCCAAGATAAACTTGTTGTGGATGATATCTTCCAACTCAGCAGCACGTACGTCTGCAGGATTTTTAGGATCCAATGGATACTTAGTTGGAAGTGCGTGAACAACCCCGATTTCACCTTTATAACCTTTGTCTTTGTACAATTTCACAGCACGTGCATGAGAAACCATCATATTGTGGTGAGATTGGAAGACTTTGGCAAGGTCATATTGAATACCTGGTGGGAATTTACCAACCAAGTATTGACCATCACCGATTGGGCCAATTTCATTGAAGGTTGTCCAGTAGTTGACTTCTGGGAATTCTTCAAAACAGAAAGCAGCATAATCTACAAAGTGTTCGATATTTTCACGATTCAAGAAGTCTCCATTTGAGTGAAGAGCTTCAGGAGTATCAAAGTGGTGAAGAGTTACGAATGGTTCTACATGACGTTTATGGCATTCTGCAAATAACTTATGATAGAATTCTACCCCTTTTGGATTGACTTCACCATAGCCAGTTGGGAAAATACGTGACCAAGCAATAGAAATACGAATTCCGTTTACGCCATATTCTTCCGCCAACTGTAAGTCTACTGGATATTTATGGTAGAAATCACTCGCTGGTTCAGCAGTATACCAATAGTTGTCTGCTAAATATTTATCCCATGCAACAGGTCCTTTACCGTCTGTATGAGTCGCACCTTCTGCCTGATAAGCTGCAGTTGCGCCACCAAAAATAAAATCTTTAGGAAGTGTTTTTGTCATATTTTCACCTATTTCTTGATTGGATAAAATGAAAAGCGAGGGGAGAGGAGTTAGTGAGCCATCCATCTCCATCTCACTTTTTAGTTCTTATTCTTCAAATTGAGCTTGAACAAAGGCTAGAGCACCTTTTCCATCACGGGTTAACTTGATGTACTGAGCACCTTCTGTCTTCGCCAATTTGATGCCTAGTTTATCTGTTTCAGCCTTCATATCTTCGAAGTTGGAAGCAACCTGAGGCGCCAAGATAACAAGGTCAAATTCTGGCAACATTTCACGGTGGGCTCCATAGCCACCTGCTGCAGCTTTAACTGGAACTTTATACTCTTCTGCGGCTTTATTCAAAGCATTGGCAAGAAGACCACTTGTTCCTCCACCAGCACAAAGAACGAGGACGTTTGTTTCTTCAGTAATTGTATTTTGTGCTGAATCTACTCCAGCTTTTTCAAGAATAGCATCTGCTTTTGCAGTGTTAAAGTTTGCAGCTACCTTTTCTTTTAATTCATCATTAGTTTTACCTGAACGTTCTTCTTCAAGAATTTGTTCATCATAAACCTTGAGGAATGGATAGTAGATAACAATATCTACTACAATTAACAATGCTGCAAGAGCGAATGATAAGAACTGGAAGTTTGTACCAAGAACAATACCAAGAGGTCCTGGTGTAGTCCATGGAAGGTTGGCAGTAAATGAGTTCATGCCAAGTGTTTCAATAAAGAACTTAAAGATCCATACGTTTGCAATTGGTGCAAAGATGAATGGGATAAAGAAGATTGGGTTCAAAACAAGTGGTGCACCAAACAAGATTGGTTCGTTTACACCAAAGAATGTAGGAACTACTGAAGCGCGTCCAATAGCACGATTTCGTTTCGATTTACATAACCACATAAACATGAACGGAACAACAAGAGTTGCACCAGTACCACCCATAGTGACGATGAACATTTGTGTACCAGATGTAAGGATCTTATCAGCGTGCATACCTTGTTGAAGGAGGTTCAAGTTGACTTCGGCATTTGCATAAGTGATCGCTGCAATCGCAGGCTCAACGATAGATGGGCCGTGAATACCAATAAACCAGAAGAATGCAAAGGCACCGAAAATAATCGTAATACCAACATAACCGTCTGCTGCTGAGAATAGTGGAGCAAGAAGGGTACCGATTGATTCAGCAACCGTTACATGAAGGCTTGCTTTCACAACTAATTCAAGTGCATACAAGAGTACAACTGACAATGTAAATGGAATCAGGTCTTTAAATACTTGTGAAATATTTGGTGGAACCTCGTCTGGCATGCGAATCGTCACATTATTTTTCACACAGACCTTATAAACATTAACGGTAACAAAGGCTGCAATGAAGGCTGTCAACAGACCTTTTGTACCCATGAAGGCTGTTAAGAATCCACCTTCTTTAGCAGGTTCGGCAGCCATGAGCAAGAAGCCAACCATAGAAGCCAACATTGTAGAAATGAAGTTGATTTGGTTAGTTGCTGGAAGGTCGCGGTTCATTGAATCAGTCAAAGCCTTAGCCGTTGTACCACCAACGAAGAAGGCCAAGATGCCCATAGAATAGCTATATGGAGTCATCAAGAAAGTTTCAATATCTTTAGACCAATGGAATCCCCAAGCGTTTGGTACATACGCAATTAGGATGAAGATAGATGAGAAAAGGATAACAGGCATCCCTGCAATAAAGCCATCCCGAATCGCTCGCAAATATTTGTTTCGAGAAATCTTTTCAAAGAAAGGTTTCCCTTTTTCAATCAGTTCAATCAGTTTATTCATTATTTCGCTCCTCTTTTATATAGTTCAATCAGATGGTGAATCACGTCTTTTAATAGGATTGTTGTCATGAGATGGTCTTGACCATGCATCATGGTAATGCTATAGGGGATTTCTTCTCCTGCTGCTTCATGCGCTAGCATGGTCGTTTGAGATTTGTGAGCCTCAGCGATACAAGACCCCGCTTCTTCTACTAAGGATTCTGCTTTAGCAAAATCACCATTTTCAGCAGCTTTTAAGGCTTCCACTAATTTTGATCGAGCGTCACCGGCATAAGCGACAATTTCAAACCCAAGTAATTGGACTTCTTCTTTATTCATGTTGGTTCCTCCTTATGATACCTTTTGAAAATTTTTATAATAGACGTTGAATATGAAGGGCTAAATAGACTTTTTCATTAGGAGATATCTTGGCTCCTGTCTGTTCAGCGATGGTTTGGTAGATTTGATGACTAATCTCATAAGCCTTTGGATAACTTAGCTGAATCAGTTGTTCCATCTCGCTCAAACCTTCTGGATCTTCTCTTCCCTTATCTAGCGAATCTAGGAAATAATTGAGATGGATCATAAAGCGATCATAGAAATGACTGTTTTCTTCTTTCCGTTTCAATCCATTTTGAGCTAGTTTTTCTTCTACAGCTTTCAAAATAACTTGTCGGTCCTGAACATCTGGATCTTGCTCATGAATCATTTGCCCTTGTGCATTAATGAAATGATAAGCGATGCGATTCACTTCATCGTCAGGAAATTGATCCAAGAGCCGCTTTCGAAAGATCTCAATCGCTTCTTTTGCGATTTTATAGGGAATCGGATGCATAGCAGACACATCAGGAAGGTCACTGTATTTATATCTTCCCTGTTGAACTGCCTGGTAAGAACAAAAGATGTGATCTGTTAATGTCACATAGATATATTCTTGAACAGGATAGGCATATTTCTTAGACAAGGTATCAATCACTTCATAAGTGGTTGTAATGAAATCAAGAGGAACATTCTTTAGAAGGGCCATAAAGTTTTCTCTTGACTCATCCGTGTTTAAACGAAATACTTTTTCGACCTTATCATCAGCTACTAGATCATTTTTCTTTTTCCCAAATGCAATCCCACTCCCAATAACAATCAACTCTTGTTGTAGTTCATTTTGAACCAAAGCAACATTATTGTTCATTGGATGGATAATACGATACATGAGGCTCTCCTTTGTAAAATTTGTTAAAAGCAAATAAAAATGACCACGAAGCAACTGAAAAAACTAGCATACACTAATTGTTCAGTCTACTTGTGGTCACGCCTAATCTAACTTAGTAACGCTCACTGCTATTCAACTTATAAACTTATTCTATCATAAACTTTTTGTTTTGTAAACCCTTACAGCGAAAATTTTTAAACATTTTTTTATAAAAAATAAACAAGACCTTGAAATAATGAAGAGGCTGGGATAAAAGTCCTAGCCTCTCAATCATCTTTGGATTGTCGAGCAAGACGCAGTGGTTGAGTGGGCTCTACTACGCTGATTTCATCAGNTTTTACAGCCCTACTCAACTGTGCGGAGGTGGGACGACGAAATCGAATTCTACCGAATGACCGATTACTGTCCCACTCTCTAACTGTTGCTTTAGGAGGCAATCATCATTGAATCTTATACGCGTTCTGTCCAAGGTGTTGCTACTTTATCCAAGACTGCGTTCAATTCTTCAATATTTTGACGCCCTTCTGTACGAAGCCATTCACGAGCAGCTGCTTCTCCATCTTTGATGTAAGCTTCTACTGAACCTGCCCATGTCGCACGTCCACAAAGAACACCGTTGAAGTTAGCACCTGATTCATGAGCAAATTCCAAAGTTTCTTGGAAGAGTTTTGCTGATACACCAGCACTGAGGTAGATGTATGGAAGGTTAGTTGCTTCTTCTTGTTCTTTAAAGAAGGCAGCCGCTTCTTCACGACTATAGACAACTTCACCTTCTCCAAATCCTTCCACGTAGTTGACATTGACAGGAACTTCTACTTTCAATACATCGATATTGAAACGAGGATCTGAGAAGACTTTCATAGCTTCAATGACTTTACGAGGTTTCACTTTTGCATATTCAGCAGAGGTTGCATCTGCAATTCCTTCGTCATAAGCCAAGATTTCAAGGAAGAATGGAATGTCCTCTGCCACACATTCTGAACCAATGCGTTCGATGTAAGCTTGTTTTTCTTGGTTAAGTTCTTCTGCACTATCTACATCATAGTAGAGCAAGAATTTCACAGCATCAGCACCTTGTTCTTTAATGCGTTTTGCTGACCAAAGGTTCAAGCAGTCAGGCAAGCGTTTGGTGCTAGATGTATCGTAGCCTGTCTTTTCGTATGCAAGCAAGAGACCAGCATCTTTGTCCAAGGCTTTCGTAGCAGGCAAACCATATTCTGGGTCCAACAACATTGATGAAGCATATTTTGTCAATTCATCTGCTACAAGAACTTTCAATTCTTCCATTTGTGCTACAGTTGGTTCAGTGTCTTGGTATTTGGCCATCAAGCGTTTCAAAGCCCCACGTTGGTCGAAGGCCAAAGCTGAAATAACACCGTCTTTTGTACTAAGACGTTCCAAATAGTTGCGTTTTTGTTCTGTTAATACCATTTTATACCTCTTTTACGATTAATTGTTGATACAAGGCATCATAGTGCCCCATGTTGACATGTCCTGTTTGTGCTTCTTGCGCATTTAACATTCCAAGAACATTTGCTTTCTTGAGCAAGTCTGCGTCACTCTCATGATGATAGAGACCAGATGCAATCCCTGCAACAGTCGAATCACCAGATCCGACTGGATTGACGACATCAATCTTAGGAATATCTACCTTATAGAAGACATCCCCGTGCTTCGCAAAAGCGCCATTTGCTCCAAGAGAGACTATCACCCATTCGATGCCATCAAAGAGAGCATCCTGAAGAACTTCTTTTAAGTCTTCCACATTCTTACTCACTTCTTTTCCTAACAATTGAGACAACTCTTCATTGTTAGGCTTAATGACTGTAGGCTTGACATCTGCTTGAATGGCAGCTTCTAAAGAAACTCCCGAGCAGTCGAGCACGACTGGTTTTCCAGCTTCCCTTGCAATCTTGACAAGGCTGGCATAATAATCCACTGGTAAACCAGCAGGAAGACTACCTGAGATAGCAACCACTTCCACTTGATCGATCAAGTGACGGTAATGTTGAAGGAAACCTTGCCCTTCTTTCTCAGAAATGGTTGGACCTTTTTCTAAGATTTCTGTTTGCTTGCCTTCGTGAAGGATGGCGATACAATTTCGTGTATCCCCAGCAATCTCAAAGAAACGTTCCTCTATCCCTTCTCCTAAATGATCGAGAATGAATTGGCCCGTTCGACCACCAAGTAGGCCGGTCGCTGCCACTGGATCCTTGATCTCAGAAAGTACACGGGTGACATTGAGACCTTTCCCACCAGCTGTCTTACTCACCTCAGCCACTCGATTGACTGTATCCAACTGGAGCACATCCAAAGGATAAGAGATATCAATCGAAGGGTTCATCGTGACCGTTAATATCATATGTCACCTCTTAGTCGTGGTATTCACCACGGTCCCATTTTTCAAGGAATTCTGTAAAGAAGTCAGCATCCGCTTGATGGGCATTATGGGTTTCCACATGTTGGATCTTAGCGATCAATTTTTTATTTTCTTCGGTTGGTTTGTATTCAGCGTGAATAAATGCTTCAATGATATCGCACATGAGCAATTCACCAGTGATCTTACCACCAAATCCGATCACATTCGCGTTCAATTCTTCTTTAGCATAAAGAGCAGTTGTCATATCGCGTACCAAGGCAGAACGGATACCAGGTACTTTGTTAACAGCATTGTTGATCCCAACACCTGTACCACAGATACAAACACCAAGATCTGCTTGGCCACTTGCTACTGCTTCACCGACTTTTTTACCAAAGATTGGATAGTGGGTACGTGTATGGTCATAAGTCCCAAAGTCGAGCACTTCATATCCTTTTGATTTCAAAAAATCAGAAACAGCCATTTTTTCATTTGTCACAATGTGATCACAACCAATTGCAATTCTCATTTGAATTCTCCTCTCATTAGCACATCTTATTCAACATATCGACACGGATTTGGTGACGGCCACCGTCGTATTTACCATTGACGAAGCCTTTGGCAATGTTCTTAGCCAATTCATCCCCAACAATTTCGGCACCCATGGTAATCATTCGAGAATTGTTGTGTCCACGTGTCATATAAGCAGAACGTTCATCTGAAACTTCTGCTGCTACCATTCCTTTGATTTTAGTTGCAACCATAAATGGACCAGCACCGTATGCATCAATCACGATTCCAAGATTTTGATCGTTTTTGTTCACTTCACTCGCAACTGCAAGTGTCACATCTACAAAATCTTGACCTTCAGCAGTTACATCCACAACATCGAAGTTTTCTTTTACAAGAAACTCTTTCACGAGATCTTTTAATCTTAATCCTGCAGCATCTGCACCAATTACAATAGACATGTCCTGTCCTCCTTTTGTTCGTTTCAGCAAATATCCCTGTTGTTAATTTTTCACAAAGGAACATTTTCTTACTTTTGATATTATATTACACCTATTTTGAACGAAAGTCAACATTAAATTGTTTATTTTCGAACATTTTTTAAAATAAAAACACCATATCCACAAGAGATATGGTGTCAGTTTTCAAACTACATATGACGATTATTTTGCATTTGCAGCATATTCTTCGTTACGTTTGATCATTTGTTTTCTGTACCAAGCGAAGATTCCGATATAGAATGCCAAGAAGACAACTACACCAAGGATCGCTTTGATATCACCAGTTGTTGCGTTACCGATTGTCCAACCGAGCAATTTTTCAACTGGTCCTTCAAGTGTTGAGTGAGTGATCAATTGAGTAGAAGCTACCCCTTTAGGGAAGGCATCAACACTCTTAGCCAATTGAGTTGCAAATGGTGCAATCAATGTTCCTGAAAGAAGGAAGAGTGGCAAGAGAAGGCTTCCGAAGATGATCATACGGATCAATTTACCGCGTGTTACAACCAACAAGGCTGGAGTTACACCCATAGCAATGATACCTGCAAGTGGCAAGATACCATTTCCGACTTTAGAAAGAAGCACTGCTTCGATCAACATGATTGGTGCAAGTACGTTCGCACAAGCCCAGATTTCAGCACGACCAGCGATAAATGGCCAGTCCAAACCGATGTTGAATTTACGTCCTTGAAGACGTTTAGTAGCAACGTTTGTAATACCTTGTGACAATGGTTCTACCGCTGCGATGAACCAAGAACCGATCAATGAGAACAATTCCAAGCAGACACCGGCAGTCAAACCAAGGCTCAACCAACCTTTAATAACCAATTCCCATTTGTCAGCATCTTGCACGCCAGCAACTGGATGTGGAGTACCCATGATACCGATGACGATACCAAGAAGGAAACCGATAAAGAATTTAGATCCCCAGAAACCGATCTTCTTGTTCAATTTAGCTGCGTCGAAGTCGTATTTATCAAGACCTGGGAAGAATTTGTCAAAGATTTTATCCAAGACCATGATGATTGGGTTCATCATGTAGTTCATGTGAGTTGAAGTCATAGGTGATGAACTTGGTGCATTCAAAAGATCATCAAATGTTGGTTTCATCAAGTCTGAGTTGATGATTTTCATAATCCCTACAAGGACAACTGCAAGAGTTGCCAAGAAGAGTGATAAACCTTGGCTGACACCGTTGTTGTCTGCATACCATTTGATCAAAAGACCAGTGATAGACAAGTGCCAGATATCGAAGATATCGACGTCAAGTGTATCAGTTTTCTTGATCGCAAGCATGATAACGTTGACGATCAACATAATCAACAAGAAGTAAAGTGTCCAGGCAGACCCCCAAGTGATGGTCGCAAGAGGTGCCCAACCAACGTCAGTGATATTCAATTGAATACCTGTATTCTCAACGAATTTTGCAAGAGACGCTGAGAAAGCTCCATTCAACATACCGATGATAGCACCGATACCAGTAAGGGCGATGGCAAGTTTAATACCACCTTCAAGGGCTTTAGAGAATTTCACTCCAAACAAGAGAGCCAATAAAGTCAAGACGATCAACATGATGATCGGAGCACCCATGTCTAGGATGGGTTTGAAAAATTTATTGGCAAAATCAATAATGCCATTCATAATAAATCCTCCCGATTTATAATTTTTTTGTAATTTACGGCATAAAGTGTTCCCAATTTTATCATTGGATAACGCTTACAAACTTGTTTAAAAAAATATTAACTTAATCCATGTTCTTTAATGGCAGCTTCGATGTTATCAAAGACTGGCGCACTCATCGCTGGAATACGGAATAAAATTGGTCCTGCTTCTACCACTGGAATACCAGGATCGAATCCCAAATCAGTTGCAGCAATTGGAGTAAAGATATCATAACCTGAAATCAAATCTTCATTGACATCTTTGACCATGACAGCGTCACAACGCACATCATAACCACGGTTTGACAGTTCTTCTTCCAACGCACTCTTAATTTGGTGGCTAGAGTTAACACCTGCACCACAGGCAGCTAAAATTTTAATCATTTGGATGTCCTCCATTATAAATATTTACGAAAGTTTTAGGAAATAGTTTCCGTTATGTATTGATAAAGCTTATCTTCACTATCTAATTTTGATAGAGCTTCGAGATTTCCATTGGATGTAAAGAAATCCATCAGCTGAGCCAAAATATTGGTTTGGCTAGAGCTTGAATTGTTGATAATGAAGAATAAAAGTGAAACTTGAACTTCCTTATCTGGAGCAATCATATTATGGAAGGTTACTGGTTGATCCAAACGAACCACGACCACATTCTCAGTGAGATTATGGACAATATCTGTGTGCGGGATCGCCACATTTGGTAAGTCCTTACCAAGAAATTCCATGTCTAATCCAGTCGGGAATGACTTTTCACGCTCAATCAAAGCGGAACGATAGGTTGGTGTCACAATCTGTCGCTCTTCCAATAAGCTTGCTACCTGCTCAAAGAGATCGGTTTGATCCTTGGCATGTAGGCAAAACACAAGATCTTTGTTAAAGAGTTGATTTAATCCCATTGTTGCCACCTCCTTATCTAACTATTTATTTATGGCTTCAGTATATCACTATATTGATTGATTGTCAATCTTTTTTTGTCTAAATTTGTTCATTTTTGTTTATATATCATTCTAAAGCGCTTTCTATCCGTCATTTTCCAACATCATTAAATCAGTAAAAAGAGAGTGGGACAGAAATCGGTCATTCGTTAGAATTCGATTTCGTCG
>NZ_JVSR01000080.1:0-23662 GCF_001069785.1 Streptococcus parasanguinis | reverse complement strand
CGACAATCCAAAAATAATTGAGAGGCTAGGACTTTTGTCCCAGCCTCTTTGCCATTAGATAAACAAACTAGCGGTTAAGATAAGATAGAGCAAGAAGGTAACCAGAAATCCAGCGCGCCAGAAGTATTTGATAAATTTTGGATAATAAAAACTCTTTTTCTTTTTTAAGAAATAAACCGTTAGTCCCAAGGCCAAAAGCGAAAGACTTAAGGCTAGCAGTGGTAAGAGGCTGTGGTAAAAAGCGCTGTCTGAGATCAGGTAGTACTCCAAAGCAAATAAAGGAAAGGCAATATCGGTAGATCGCCATCCTCTTTTTTGGAGTTTAAAGAGGTGAACAATGATGCCGCTCAGAATCAGCGTTAAAAAAATAAATAATACAGAAGCAACTTTGATTAACATAGCTTCATTCTATCATAAAACGAAAAAAAAGTTTACTATATTTTAATTTTTTCTTGCAAAAAAAGAGAAATCGTGTATAATAGAAAGGTATGCACAAAGCATACTTGTGGGAGGTAAAAATCTGTAATTACCGCCAAAACCACAAAGGAGGATTTAAGAAATGGCTAAAAAAGTCGAAAAACTTGTAAAATTGCAAATCCCTGCTGGTAAAGCTACTCCAGCTCCACCGGTTGGTCCAGCGCTTGGTCAAGCAGGTATCAACATCATGGGATTCACTAAAGAGTTTAACGCTCGTACAGCTGATCAAGCTGGTATGATCATCCCAGTTGTTATCACTGTTTATGAAGACAAATCATTCGATTTCGTTACAAAAACACCACCAGCTGCTGTTCTTTTGAAAAAAGCTGCAGGTGTTGAAAAAGGTTCAGGTACACCGAACAAAACGAAAGTTGCAACTGTAACTCGTGCACAAGTACAACAAATCGCTGAAACTAAGATGCCAGATTTGAACGCTGCAAACATTGAGTCTGCAATGCGTATGATCGAAGGTACTGCTCGTTCTATGGGATTCACTGTTACTGACTAATTGTAACAATCCTATTTGCCCGCAATACACTTGATCAAATGACGAGTGACGTGGGAGATGAAAATCGATATGACCACATTACAAGGAGAAAGATAAAATGGCTAAAAAAAGCAAACAACTTCGTGCTGCTCTTGAAAAAATCGACAGCACAAAAGTCTACAGCGTAGAAGAAGCTGTAGCTCTTGCAAAAGAAACTAACTTTGCAAAATTTGACGCAACTGTAGAAGTTGCTTACAACTTGAACATCGACGTGAAAAAAGCTGACCAACAAATCCGTGGTGCAATGGTATTGCCAAACGGAACTGGTAAAACAGCTCGCGTACTTGTATTTGCACGTGGTGCAAAAGCTGAAGAAGCAAAAGCTGCTGGTGCAGACTTCGTAGGTGAAGATGACCTTGTTGCGAAAATCAACGATGGTTGGTTGGACTTCGACGTTGTTATCGCTACACCTGACATGATGGCTCTTGTTGGACGTCTTGGACGTGTCCTTGGACCACGTAACTTGATGCCAAACCCTAAAACTGGTACAGTAACAATGGATGTTGCGAAAGCAGTTGAAGAGTCTAAAGGTGGTAAAATCACTTACCGTGCTGATAAAGCAGGTATCGTTCAAGCGATCATCGGTAAAGTTTCATTCGATGATACTAAATTGGTTGAAAACTTTAAAGCTTTCAACGACACAATCCAAAAAGCAAAACCAGCTACAGCTAAAGGTACTTACGTAACTAGCTTGACTTTGACTACAACTCAAGGTCCTGGTATCAAAGTGGATGTTAACTCACTTTAATTGAAATGAAAAGCTGCCTTCGGGTAGCTTTTTTATGTACTCCATTTTTATTTGCTACAGTTGGTAAAACTAATCGGATGGAAAAAAGAAAATTTTGATGGATATGACTATATAAAAAACGTAATTTATGGTAAAATAATACAGATCAAAAAAGGAGAGAGAAAATGGTAGAACCTAAGTATAAACGTATCTTAATCAAGCTATCTGGTGAAGCCCTTGCTGGCGAACGTGGTGTCGGAATCGATATCAAAACTGTCCAAAATATGGCTCAAGAAATCAAGGAAGTTCACGAACTTGGAATTGAAATTGCCTTGGTGATTGGAGGGGGAAACCTTTGGCGTGGAGAACCTGCTGCAGAAGCAGGGATGGATCGTGTCCAAGCAGACTACACAGGGATGCTTGGGACTGTCATGAACGCCCTTGTGATGGCTGATTCGCTTCAACAAGTTGGCGTGGATACCCGTGTTCAAACAGCGATTGCCATGCAACAAGTTGCAGAACCATATATCCGTGGTCGTGCCCTTCGTCACCTTGAAAAAGATCGGATCGTGATCTTTGGTGCAGGGATCGGTTCTCCTTACTTCTCGACAGATACGACCGCAGCCCTTCGTGCAGCTGAGATTGAAGCAGATGCCATTCTCATGGCTAAAAATGGGGTCGATGGTGTTTACAATGCCGATCCGAAAAAAGATGCTTCAGCTGTGAAATTTGAGGAATTGACTCACCGCGATGTGATCAATAAAGGTCTTCGCATCATGGACTCAACAGCCTCTACTCTCTCCATGGACAACGACATTGACTTGGTTGTCTTTAACATGAATGAACCAGGCAATATCAAACGCGTTGTCTTTGGTGAAAATATCGGTACAACCGTATCAAATAACGTAGAAAAATAATAGAAAATAGAGGAAGATTATGGCAAACCCAATCGTAGAAAAAGCAAAAGAAAGAATGACCCAGTCTCACCAAAGTTTGGGACGTGAATTTGGTAGCATCCGTGCTGGACGTGCAAATGCAAGTCTTTTGGATCGTATTTTCGTAGAATACTACGGAGTAGAAACGCCATTGAACCAATTGGCATCTATCACTATTCCAGAAGCGCGTGTCTTGTTGATCACACCATTTGATAAATCATCTTTGAAAGACATCGAGCACAGCATTAATGCTTCTGACCTTGGTATCACTCCAGCCAACGATGGATCTGTTATCCGCTTGGTTATCCCAGCTTTGACAGAAGAAACTCGTCGTGACTTGGCAAAAGAAGTGAAAAAAGTGGGTGAAAATGCTAAAGTAGCGATCCGTAACATCCGTCGTGATGCTATGGATGAAGCGAAGAAACAAGAAAAAGCAAAAGAAATCACAGAAGATGAATTGAAAGGTCTTGAAAAAGAGATCCAAAAAGTTACGGATGATGCTGTTAAGCATGTAGATGAAATGACAGCTCACAAAGAAAAAGAATTGATGGAAGTTTAATCTATCTCAACCACTACAGGAAAGAAAGACTCAGTTGGCACTGCTGGCTGGGTTTTATTTCCATTATTCTTGTGAAGAAGCAAGAGGAAAGAAGGAAACATGAATACGAATCTAGCAAGCTACATCATGGGAATGGTCATTGATGAAAATGATCACTTCTATTTTGTTCAAAAAGATGGCCAGACCTACGCGCTTGATAAAGCAGAAGGCCCACATCAAGTCGGAGAAAGTGTCAAGGGCTTTGCCTATACAGATATGAAGCAAAAGCTCCGACTCACCACACTTGAAGTCACTGCAACTCAAGAAAGCTTTGGCTGGGGAACGGTCACGGAAGTGCGCAAGGATTTGGGAGTCTTCGTGGATACAGGGCTTCCAGATAAGCAGATTGTTGTCTCACTAGATATCCTACCGGAGATCAAAGATCTATGGCCTAAAAAGGGCGATCGTCTCTATATTCGCTTAGAAGTCGATAAGAAAGATCGGATTTGGGGGATCTTAGCCTACCAGGAAGATTTCCAGCGTTTGGCTCGTCCAGCCTATAACAATATGCAAAACCAAAACTGGCCAGCCATTGTCTACCGCTTGAAATTGTCTGGAACCTTTGTTTACCTTCCAGAGAACAATATGCTAGGCTTTATCCACCCAAGTGAGCGCTATGCAGAACCTCGTTTGGGAGAGGTCGTAAATGCTCGCGTCATCGGTTTTCGTGAGGTAGACCGGACCTTGAATCTATCTTTGAAGCCACGCTCGTTTGAAATGTTGGAAAACGATGCCCAAATGATTTTGACCTATTTGGAAGCCAATGGTGGCTTTATGACCTTGAATGATAAGTCCTCTCCAGAAGAAATCAAAGCAACTTTTGGGATTTCAAAAGGCCAGTTCAAAAAAGCTTTGGGTGGTTTGATGAAGGCGAAGAAAATCAAGCAAGACCAGTTTGGAACAGAGTTGATCTAAGAGGAGGCTTATGCGAAAATCATTTTATACTTGGTTGATGACGGAGCGCAATCCTAAAAGCAATGCTCCTAAGGCCATTCTAGCAGATCTTGCATTTCACGAGTCTGCTTTTCCCAAGCATACAGATGACTTCGATGTGGTCAGTCGCTATCTAGAAGAGCATGCCAGCTTTTCCTTTAATCTTGGCGATTTTGATGCGATTTGGGAAGAATACCAAGCCCACTAGAAAAGGACAGGTCGAGGATGGTTTTTTCTCGGCCTCTTTGTTATAATAATAGAAAAACACAGGTAGAGAGGTTCTTTATTTGCAAGAACATTCAGTTGAAATTACATTAACGCATCCAGACGATCTCTTTCATTTGTTTGGATCTAACGAACGCCATCTTCGTTTGATGGAGCAAGAATTTGGGGTGACTATTCATGCCCGGACAGAAATCGTCCAAATCATTGGGGAAGAAGAAACCTGCGAGCAGGTTCGTCAAGTCATCCAGGCTCTTTTGGTCCTCGTTAACCGTGGCATGACCATTGGTACGCCGGATGTGGTGACTGCCATTACCATGGTGAGAAATGGGGAATTGGATAAGTTCATCGCTCTCTATGAAGAAGAGATTATCAAGGATAGTTACGGCAAGCCCATTCGAGTTAAAACGCTTGGTCAAAAGATCTATGTGGATAGTGTCAAGAACCATGATGTCACTTTTGGGATTGGACCAGCTGGGACTGGGAAAACCTTCCTAGCAGTGACCTTGGCCGTGACTGCCCTCAAGCGTGGTCAGGTCAAGCGGATCATTTTGACGCGTCCTGCTGTAGAAGCTGGAGAGAGCCTTGGTTTCCTACCAGGGGATCTCAAAGAAAAAGTAGACCCTTATCTACGTCCGGTCTATGATGCTCTTTACCAGATTTTAGGGAAAGACCAAACAACTCGGATGATGGAGCGGGAGATTATCGAGATTGCGCCTTTGGCTTATATGCGGGGGCGGACCTTGGACGATGCCTTTGTCATCCTCGATGAAGCGCAAAATACCACCATCATGCAGATGAAGATGTTTTTGACCCGTCTTGGTTTTAACTCTAAGATGATTGTCAATGGGGATACTAGCCAGATTGACCTTCCTCGAAATGTTAAATCCGGCTTGATTGATGCTCAGGAGAAATTGAAGAACATTTCTCAAATTGACTTTGTGCATTTCTCTGCCAAGGATGTCGTTCGTCATCCAGTAGTAGCAGAGATTATCCGGGCCTACGAACCCATTCCGAATCCAGTTGTCAAAGAAAAACTGGATGTGGAAGAAGAATAAAAGAAAAGGCAAAGATCATCAGATCTTTGCCTTAAATTGACGATAAAATCATCTCCTAGCCTTTCCTTAGGTGAGAACGGAGGTTAGGTGAAATTATCCAGTGGATGATTTCAGCAATCCAGGAAGTTCCATGACTAATAATTGAGCCTAAGGTCTCAATTATTCCGAGTGCTTGAAACTAAATTGTTTCAAGCAATTTTCTCACGGCGGAAAGTCTCTGAAAATGATTTAAAAAATTCAAAACAACTTGTTTTTTCCAAAACATTTTTAATTAGTTCATATGAAAAAAATAAGTTGTTTGTTTTTTTCGATGGTGATTTTTTTATGATAGTTTAAACCAATTCATCAATTGGTGTGAAGTCGCTCTCTAAACCGGTAGCAACGGGTTGGCTTGTGATGTGACCTTGGTAAGTGGTGACCCCTTGGCGCAGGCCTTCGTCGAGGGCAATTGCCTTGTGAAAACCATTGTTAGCTAGGGATTCAACATAAGGAAGGGTCACATTGGTAAGGGCGATAGTAGAGGTACGAGCGACAGCCCCTGGGATATTGGCAACGGCATAGTGGAGCACGCCATGTTTTTCGTAAACTGGCTCCGTATGCGTTGTGACACGGTCTGCTGTTTCAATAACCCCACCTTGGTCCACAGCTACGTCCACGATGACTGAACCGGGACGCATTTGTTTAACCATATCGTCTGTCACTAATTTAGGAGCTTTAGCACCAGGAATCAAGACAGCTCCGATGACAACATCGGCATCACGGACGCTGGCTTCAATGTTAAATGGATTGGACATAAGGGTTTGGATTTGGTGACCAAAGACATCTTCCAGAACAGCCAAACGTTTAGCACTGATATCTAAGATGGTCACTTGGGCACCTAGTCCAAGGGCAATACGAGCCGCGTGGGTTCCAACGACCCCGCCTCCGATGATGGTAACTTTTCCTTTGGGAACACCTGGCACCCCACCTAGGAGGACTCCTGATCCACCTTCTTGTTTGGTCAGGAAGTGAGCACCGATTTGCACGGCCATCCGTCCAGCAACCTCACTCATTGGTACCAAGAGTGGCAACTGTCCATCTAAATCTCGAACGGTTTCGTAGGCCACTCCAGTTGTCTTGGCTGCGACCATAGCATCTGCTAATTCAGGTGCGGCAGCCATATGCAAGTAGGTGAAGAGCAAGAGGTCTTCACGAAGGAAGCCATATTCTTCAGCAAGAGGTTCTTTGACTTTGACCACCATCTCAGCGGCCCAAGCTTCTGTAGCAGTCGCAACGATAGTTGCCCCTTGCTTAGTATAATCTTCATCCGCAAAGCCAGAACCAAGTCCAGCATTTGTTTCCACCAAAACTTGATGTCCTTTCTTCACCAAGCTTTGTACGCCTGCAGGTGTCAGACCGACCCGATTTTCGTTGTTTTTAATTTCTTTTGGAATTCCAATGAGCATTCTTGCCTCCTTGCTCAGATTTAGGTGTAAAAAGGCCATTAGTGTGAGATTGCTCTCTTGACTCAATGACCTTTTTACTCCTTATCCGATTGTTTTGATTGATTTTATTGTATAGAAAAGTGGGTTAAAAAGCAAGAAAAAATTGAGCTTGCCTTCCTTTAGGTTATTTGCTAAACTAATCCCTAAAGAAGGAGAGTCAAATGGAAAATTTATATGTGAAGTTAGCGGCTTATCGAGAAATAGAGACTGAGCGCTTGCACTTGCGTCCGGTCACTCTTGAAGATGCACCGGCTATGTTTGAGTACGCTTCTGATGAAACAGTTACGCGCTACACTTTTCCAACTAATCAAAGTCTAGAAGAGACGCGTAATAATATTGCCCTCTTTTACCTAGCGAGCCCACTTGGAAGATGGGGGATCGAGCTCAAAGAGAATGGCAAATTTATCGGGACGATTGATTTACTGGATTTGGATCTTTCTCTGAAGAAGGGGAGTATCGGCTATGTTCTGAATAAAGACTATTGGAACCAGGGTCTTGCGACAGAGGCTACCAAGGCAGTCATTGCCTTGGCTTTTGAACAGTTAGGGATGAACAAGCTCATTGCTGTTCATGATCAGGACAACCCAGCTTCTGGACGGGTGATGGCCAAATCAGGTATGAAATATTCTCACGAGGAGCCCTACGCGATGCTAGACTTGCATGAAGAAGGGAGAATGGTGACGAGAGTTCATTATGTCCTCACGAAGGAAGAATATTTGGCAGAAAAATGAGTCAGGATATTGACAAAAGTCCTATCTCCATGATATAGTAGATAGGTACTGCTGGTTTAGCTCAGTCGGTAGAGCGCATCCATGGTAAGGATGAGGTCGCCGGTTCAATCCCGGCAACTAGCATAGCAGAAGAGAGAAGCTTAGAGAGGATCTAGGCTTCTTTTTTGTGTCTTAAAAGGTTCGAAAAAACTTAATGGCTACTTTAACTGTCATAATAGCTATTGAATTAAAGTTTAACTAACAAGATTTAAGTTTTTTCTATCCGAGACAACACACAGACCGTATTTGTCAAATTTTTTGGATACAGTACAATAATCCAATTCACAATTTAATTTACCCGAAGTGAGTCTTGAAAATATTATGACTTATATTTTAAGTAATGAAAGTCATATGGATGTTAATCTTATTAAGATTAGTTGTTTATTGGACAAAGTAATTTATATTATCAGATTGAGGAAAAGGTCTTCTTAAAAACTTTCCTTAGGTGAGTACGGACGTCAGCGAACTTTTATGAAGTTCCATGACTAATTATTGAACCTAAAGTCTCAATAATTCCGAGTGCCTGAAACATAATAGTTTCAGGCACTTTTCTCACGGCGGAAAGTTTTTGTAGATGGTTGAATAATTCTAACAAATAAATTCTTTTATTTTGATAGAATTTATTGGATTTGTAAAAAAAGAACAGTTTTTCTACACCCTATATTATACATCCTGTTTTAAGACATGGGTACAGAATTTCTGTGCGAACTATTTAATAAATAAAAGATATTATTCCACATGCTCATTGTAATGTTGCTGATACTGTGACTTGATACTATTTTCTCCTAAAATTTCAAACACTTTTAGAGCTTGTTGCATTTTTTCTAGACCACTTCTATTATTTATTTTAAATTCATAGTAGCCTGTAGCATATAGAAATACAGTTTGTTCATAGTAGTTGAACTCATTATTTAATAATTTTTTGATCTCGTAAATTAGATAAGAACAATTTTGAAATTTTCTTTTGTCAATGCTTACAATTAAGCAGTTAATTGCCAGCTGAGTAACGAGTTTTTTATTAGTCTTATTCAATGTTGAGTAAATAAAATTTTTTATCATTTCCTTTGTTAATAAAAAAGCAGAATTATATTGAATGGTTCGGATACAATTTGCTAATAATATAATTTCATAGTATCCCCAAGTTTCAACTTTGAACAAATAATCAGTCAAAGATTCTAATTCTGCCTCGGATGGTGAAATCTTATTATCCAATGTATAGATTATTGATTTTACCATAGTTCGTTCCAATGAATTGAGTTGATAAATTGTAGAATTAGTGAGTAAGGATTTAATGTTATCAACATTTTGTAGGGAATACTCTTTACGGATATATTGCATTAAGTTGCCAAATGATATCGTTTGGGTATATTCAGTATCATGAAGAATAAGAAATTCATCCAATGAGATGTGTAATTTATCTAAAATGTTGATAAGTCTAATACAAGATATCTCAGATTCTCCACGTTCGAATCTGGAAATCTGTGATTTTGATAGATGTTTGTCTGCGATAGCACAGATACTTACTTGTTTACTCTTGCGTATTTTTCTAAGTGTTTGACCAAGTTTAGATTTCATTTTTCCCACTTTCACAACAAAAGTTTAAATAGTTTTTATTTATTATACAATACTTAAAAAAGAAAAGGAAAATTGATATGAAAATTTGTTTAAATTTTTATTAATCAATTTTTGAAGGGAGATTGTAGAGATATGAGTAAAAAAAATATAATATTACTTATTTCTAGGGGACAAACTAATAATTTTGGAAATAGGGTATATGACTACGCAAATAAAATATTCATTTCTACATTACCAAAATCGTCAGTATTTTTTATGTCAGTTTATCAATCAACAGAGGTAATAGCACAAATATTTTTTAACTTAATAGGAGGTTTTGTTGCAGATTTTGGAAATAGGAAAAAAATACTTATTTTAACGGATATCGTTGCTGCTATTTCAACATTTGTTGCTTTTTTATTTCTAGATATGCCTAATAGTGCAATAGTGTTAATAATTGTTAATATCATACTAGCTATTCTAAATTCTTTTAACAATCCTGCTTACAAAGCAATAGTTAGAGACCTATTGGATAAAAACTCCATATACATATATAATTCATACAGTAGAAGTTTAGCAGAGATTTTTAATATATTAGTTCCCTTTTTTGGAATTTGGATTATTTCTCTATTTGGTTTCAAAGTTTCAATGTTACTAAATTCATTAAGTTTTGCCATCTCTGCGATTATAGAATCAAAATTTGTTATTAAAAGTCAAGGTTTTAAAAATCAAAAAACTGCTAAAAAATTAGATATAATGAAAAGTATCATTGAGGGATTTTGTTATATCCTTCAAAGAAAAGAGTTCTTCATTATTTTGATATTAGTATCCGTACTTAATTTTTTCGTCGCGGGTATAGAACTTTACTTGCCATTTATAAATAAATTTTTTAATGTTTCCTATATGTATGGATATATATTAGCAGTTCAAACTATTGGGAAAATACTTGGAGCGTACATCAATAAGTTTTTTAAGAATGATTTCACTATGTCTGAATGTTGTAACTTTTTGCTTATGTCTTCAATTGCATTGGTTCCAATTGTTTTTATTGATAATATTTATTTAATAATATTGCTTTTTGGAATAAGCTCTTTATTCATTATGATATTCGATGTTCAAATATTTTCAAAAATTCAATCAGAGATCTCAGAAGAATTTTTAGGTAGAGTTTTTAGTACTGTTTCATTACTATCTTTGGTCTTATCTCCAGTTGGAACTTTTGTTTTTTCTATTTTGAAAATTCATTCTGCAGTGATTTTCTCTATTATTGCATTATTCCAAGTTTTATTCTGTCTTTTTATAAAGATATTGCTTTCTTTTGTTAATTCTAAACAGTCATCAGAAAATGAACCTAATGGTTTGGAATGAAAATTGAGTATAGTCTCACAAATAGATCAGATCTATTTAATTTATAAATAATAATCACGATAGAGGAAATTATGCCATATAAATATATTTGTCATATGGTATTTTGATTGCTTTATAAACACCTGTTATCTATAGTTACCGTTAATAAACTTGGTAGCTAACTAAGAATTATTTATAGTCGAAATAGGAAGAACCCATTATGATTTGAGGTAATAGTCCGGCTTTTTTCAACAATTTTCAAAAAAACGTTGCAAGCAAGGAAATCCGTGGTAAAGTTAGAACAACAAAGAGAAAGGAGAAAACCATCATGAACAAAGTAGATGTTTTGATGACACAATTGAATACACAGCTTCTCCAATCTCAGTTGAGTTCGATGTAAACTATAAATGGAACCCAAGATGGAGGAGTTTGTCTTGGGTTTTTTGTATGCATTTTTACCTGCCTTAACTGAATTGGTGATAGGCATCAGAAGGCCCAAGTGTGGACTGAGCACGTACTCAGCTCCTTGCTTGGGTTTTTTCTGTGCCATTTTGAAAAGGAGAATATATGATCAGAGCTATTTGGGAGTATATCAGGGAGCGCAAGTGGCGATATGTGAAGATCGCTATGGTCCTGATTCTTTATGATTACACCTTATTGATCCCGACGCAAGTTATCCAGCGTTTAGTGGATCATTTGAGTCAGCAGACGCTGACGCAATCGAACTTTGTATGGGATATGGTCCTCTTGGTAGGGTCAGCCATCCTCAATTATTTGACGGCTTTTTATTGGCAGTTGCGACTCTTTCAGTCGTCAGTCCATTTCAAGGCGACCCTTCAGGGACAAGCTTTTCGTAAGCTAGTAGCCATGCGGCGTCCCTTTTTTGAGAAATTCCGTTCAGGAGATCTCTTGACGCGCTTTACGACAGATGTCGATGGCATGGCCGACATGGCGGGTTATGGGATGATGGTGCTCCTGTTTGGCGGTGGCTTGTTTGCCTTTATTATTCCGACCATGTTTTTCATTTCTTGGCAATTAACCTTGATTTCCTTTATTCCCATGATCTTCCTCGTCGTCTCTACCTATTTTTTGAGTAGAAAGCAGGAGGAGTATGTTGAGCAAAACCGGGAAGCAGTCGCTCAGTTGAACGATGAGGTCTTGGAGTCGATCGAAGGGATCCGGGTCATGCGGGCCTATAGTAGACGGGACCAGCAGGTCAAACAGTTTCAGAAAAAAACAGCCAGTCTATCCAAAACAGGGGACAAAATTGCCTCTATCCAGTATTCTTTTGGACCTTTAGCCCTTTTGTTTATTGGATTCTCGACAGTCTTGCTCCTGCAATTTGGAGGCCAGTCCCTGGCAAGCGGGCAGTTGAGCCTTGGTAAGTTATTGGCTTTACAGCTGTATTTGGTCTTTTTAATTGAGCCTATGTGGATGATGGCGGACCTGATCTTGGTCTACCAGACAGGTCAAATGTCCTATAAAAAATTAAAAGAAGTGATTGATGAGACAGATGATCTGGAACCAGATGGTCCTCACTACTTAGAGCAGATTGATTTGGTGCAGTTTAAGGACTATTCTTTCAGCTATCCTGGTGCTGAGCGAAAGAGCCTGTCAGGCATTGATTGGACCATCCAGAAAGGACAGACGGTTGGAATTGTTGGTCGTACAGGAGCAGGAAAGACTACCCTTGTTCGACAATTCTTGCGGCAGTACCCAGTTGGTGAGGGAGAATTCTTGGTCAACCAGCAACCGATCGTGGACTACAACCGACACTCCATCGAAGAAAAAATTGGCTATGTTTCCCAAGAACATATTTTATTTTCTAAGTCTATCCGTGAGAATATAGCGCTGGGTAAAAAAGGAGCCAGCCAAGAGGACTTGATGGAAGCAGTAGGCCAAGCTGCTTTTGCGGATGATCTTGAGCGGATGTCTCAGGGAATGGACACCCTGATCGGTGAGAAAGGGGTCTCTGTGTCAGGAGGTCAAAAACAACGGATCTCTCTGGCGCGTGCATTCTTAAGAGATGCTGAGCTCTTGCTGTTAGATGATTCTCTTTCGGCGGTGGATGCGAAGACTGAACAGGCCATTATTGACACGATTCAAAAGGAACGAAAAGACAAGACAACCATCATTGTTTCCCATCGCTTGTCGGCTGTTCATCAGGCGGATTGGATCATCGTCTTGGATCAAGGGCAGATTGTAGAAGAAGGTAGGGCTAGTGATTTATTGGCTCAAGAGGGCTGGTATTATGAACAATACCAACGGCAACAAAAACAGGAAGGAGAATAAGATGAAAGTTTTGAAACGATTATTATCTAGGATCACGCTTTATCCAACTGTCTTTCTTGCTGGCTTTATTTGCCTCTTACTAGCCACCATTTTTTCTGAATTGTCTCCCTTTCTTCTCCAAAAGATGATCGATGGGCCTTTGACCGCACTGACCCACGGTGGCGGGCAAGGGGACTTGCTTCAGATGGGAGGATTCTATCTCTTGGTATTGAGCCTGGGGCAGCTGATTAGCTACATGGGAAATCGGATCTTGCTACATGGAAGTAATCAAGTAACTGCTAGTCTGAGAGACCAAGCTTTTCAAGTCATGCAAGGGCTGCCTATTTCTTATTTTGATGATAAGCCGGCTGGGAAGATCGCGACAAGAATTGTCAATGATACGGAGACCTTGCGGACCCAGTTTTATAACTCTTGTATGATTTTAGTCATCTACTTGGTGCGTTTCCTCTTTATTCTAGGGATTCTCTTTTACCTGAGTCCTATGATGGGTCTTCTCTTGTGTTTGGTCTTTCCAATTTTCTATGGGATCCAGTATCTCTACAAGGTCATGACGGATCAGCCTATGAAGGATTTCTTTGATGCGCGAAGCGAGGTCAATACCCAGGTCAATGAACTCTTGCATGGTGCCAGTATGATTCAACTCTATCATCAAGAGCCTGGTGTGGTGGATGAGTTTGAAGTCACTACTCAGAAGATGTTAGGAGCCAATGATCGAATTCTCCTGGCCGATTCCATTGCTTCTTGGACCTTAACGGAATTGCTCAAGTTTTTAGTGATTGCGGGCATTTTGACCATCGCTGGGATTTCTTTCCTACAGGGCAATATCGGTGTGACGGCTGGTTTCTTATTTATCAATATTAACTATGTCATTAATCTATTTGATCTCATGGCCAATCTTAGTCGTCAATTCCCAAATATTCGGCGAGCCTTAGAAACGGGGAGCCGCGTCCTTGCTTTCTTAGACCAACCCTTAGAGGACGATGGTGCATTGGAACTGAAAATAGAAAAAGCTCAAGTCGTGTTTGACGACGTTCAATTTGCCTATGAAGAAGGCAAGCCAGTTCTGAGAGATATTGCCTTTCAGGCAAGTCCTGGGCAAACCATTGCTCTTGTGGGTCATACTGGATCGGGTAAGTCTTCGATTATGAACCTACTCTATCGTTTTTATGATCCTCAAGAAGGAGCGATTTTGATCGATGGTCAAGATATTCGCCAAGTCTCTCGTGAGAGCCTACGCAGCCATATGGGGATTGTTCTGCAGGATCCTTATCTATTTACAGGAACCATTGCTAGTAATGTGGCCATGAATCAGGATCACATTGATCGGGATGCAGTCCAAGATGCCTTGAAAAAAGTCGGGGCTTGGCCCTTTGTAGAGCGCCTTGAAAAGGGGATCGACCATCCAGTTGTAGAAAAAGGATCCGCCTTTTCAAGTGGTGAGCGCCAATTGATTTCCTTTGCGCGGACGCTCTATATGAATCCGCAAGTTCTGATTTTGGATGAGGCAACCTCTCACATCGATACGGAAACAGAAGAAATCATCCAGAAGGCCATGGCAGTCCTGCAAAAGGGCCGGACCACCTTTATCATTGCCCATCGCTTGTCCACTATCCAAGATGCGGATCAGATCTTAGTCTTATCCGAAGGACGCATTGTGGAGCGTGGTAGACACGAGGGACTGGTTGCACAAGGAGGAATCTATGCCCAGATGAATGCCATCCAGCAAACAGTAGTGTAAGATTGTCCTGCAAAGAAAAAGATTGAAAACCAGCCTGTATCTAGTATATAGGCTGGTTTTATGCTATAATGAAGTGATAATAGTGAGGTGATCCAGATGTATATTGAAATGGTAGATGAGACTGGTCAAGTCTCTGACGAAATCTTAAAACAAACGCAAGAAATTTTAGAATTTGCTGCTCAAAAAATTGGGAAAGAAGACAAGGAAATGGCTGTGACTTTTGTAACCAATGAACGCAGTCATGAACTAAATCTTGAATACCGTGATACGGATCGTCCGACGGATGTCATCAGTTTAGAATACAAGCCAGAGATGGAGATTTCTTTTGACGAGGAAGACCTTGCAGAAAATCCTGAATTGGCAGAGATGATGGCAGAATTCGATACCTATATTGGGGAGCTCTTTATTTCAATTGATAAGGCGCGTGAGCAAGCCGAAGAATATGGCCACAGCTTTGAGCGCGAAATGGGATTTTTAGCAGTGCATGGTTTTCTTCACATCAATGGCTATGATCACTATACGCCGGAAGAAGAAAAGGAAATGTTTGGCTTACAGGAAGAGATTTTGACAGCCTATGGACTCACAAGACAATAAGCGAAAATGGAAAAATCGGGACTTCACTTCAAGCCTGGAGTTTGCGATAACAGGAATTTTCACTGCGATCAAGGAAGAGCGCAATATGCGCAAGCATGCCTTATCAGCCCTTGTAGCAATTCTTGCTGGTTTGGTATTTAGGATTTCTGCGACAGAATGGCTCTTTTTATTGCTCAGCATCACCTTGGTGATTGCTTTTGAAATTATGAATTCAGCCATTGAAAATGTGGTGGATTTGGCTAGTAACTACCATTTCTCCATGTTGGCAAAGAATGCCAAAGACATGGCGGCTGGAGCAGTCCTCGTCGTATCAGGCTTTGCCCTACTAACAGGACTGGTGATTTTTGTGCCCAAATTCTGGGCCTTGGTATTTGGATAAGAGGGAGTATGCCCTCGTGAAAGGATAATATGACATTTAAATCAGGCTTTGTAGCCATTTTAGGACGTCCCAATGTTGGGAAGTCAACGTTTTTGAACCACGTCATGGGGCAAAAGATTGCCATCATGAGTGACAAGGCGCAGACAACGCGCAATAAGATTATGGGGATTTATACGACGGATAAGGAACAGATCGTCTTTATCGATACCCCAGGGATTCACAAACCCAAGACAGCGCTTGGAGACTTCATGGTGGAGTCGGCCTATAGCACCCTTCGAGAAGTGGATACCGTTCTCTTTATGGTGCCAGCAGATGAGCCACGTGGGAAGGGCGATGACATGATCATCGAGCGTCTCAAGGCTGCTAAGGTGCCGGTTATTCTGGTGGTCAACAAGATCGACAAGGTGCACCCTGACCAACTCTTGGCGCAAATCGATGACTTCCGTAGTCAGATGGATTTCAAGGAAATCGTGCCGATTTCAGCCCTTCAAGGAAACAATGTTTCGCGTTTGATTGATATTTTAAGTGAAAACTTAGAAGAAGGTTTTCAATATTTCCCTGCTGACCAAATCACTGACCACCCAGAGCGCTTCTTGGTCTCTGAAATGATCCGTGAAAAGGTCTTGCACTTGACGCGGGAAGAAATTCCCCACTCTGTGGCAGTAGTAGTGGATTCTATGAAGCGGGATGAAGAGACAGATAAGGTCCATATCCGTGCAACCATCATGGTCGAGCGCGATAGCCAAAAAGGTATTGTCATCGGAAAAGGTGGCGCCATGCTCAAGAAGATCGGAACCCTTGCGCGTAAGGATATTGAGCTCATGCTAGGGGACAAGGTCTTCCTAGAAACATGGGTCAAGGTCAAGAAAAATTGGCGGGATAAGAAATTGGATCTTGCCGATTTCGGATACAACGAAAAAGAATATTAAGAAGAGGTGGGCAGAAGCCTGCTTCTTGTTTTTGAAAGGAGTTCTATGCCTGAATTACCAGAAGTAGAGACGGTTCGACGCGGTCTTGAGAAATTAATTCTTGGAAAAACCATTCAGTCAGTGGAAGTAAAGTATCCTAAGATGATTCATACGGATCTAGATGCTTTTTGTCAAGATCTTCCAGGTCAAGAAATTCGAGCCATGGGGCGCCGCGGGAAATACCTTTTGTTTTATCTGACGGATCTGGTCCTCATCTCGCATTTGCGGATGGAAGGCAAGTATTTCTTTTATCCAGACGAAGTCCCTCTTCGCAAGCACGCCCATGTCTTATTTCATTTTACAGATGGCAGCACTCTGGTTTATGAAGATGTCCGCAAGTTTGGGACCATGGAAGTCCTAGTACCTGAGCTTGTCGACAGCTATTTTTTGACGAAAAAAATTGGTCCAGAGCCGACGGAAGCGGATCTTAAAGAGCCTGCCTTCCAAGCAGCTCTTAAAAAATCAAAGAAACCCATTAAATCAGCTCTTTTGGACCAAAAATTAGTGGCTGGTCTGGGCAATATCTATGTAGATGAGGTCCTTTATCGAGCCAAGGTTCATCCAGCCCGTTTGGGTCAAAGCTTGACTGCTAGAGAAGCCAAAGCAATCCGCAAAGAAACGATTGCTGTGCTTGCTCAAGCTGTTGAAAAGGGTGGCTCCACCATTCGCTCCTACAGCAATGCTTTTGGAGAAGACGGCACCATGCAGGAAGAACACCAGGTCTATGGGAAAACAGGCCAGCCTTGTTTGCGCTGCGGGACGCCGATTGAGAAAATCCAGCTGGGGGGACGTGGAACCCATTTTTGTCCTCACTGTCAAAAGGAGAACTAGATGGCAAGAATCATTGGATTAACAGGAGGAATTGCTTCAGGAAAGTCCACTGTCACCTCCTATTTGAGAGAAAAAGGCTATCCTGTCATTGATGCGGATCGAGTAGTCCATGACTTGCAAGTTCCAGGAGGGGCCCTCTACCGTGTCTTAGTGGATCATTTTGGTAAAGAGATCCTTACCAAAGAAGGTGAGCTGGATCGCGTCGCTTTAGGTCAACGGATTTTTTCAAGTCCTAGTGAACGAGACTGGTCCAATCGCGTCCAAGGCCAGCTCATTCGTGAGGCTTTGGCAGATGCAAGAGACAGGCAAGCTGCTCAATCCGGTCTCTTTTTTATGGATATTCCCCTCTTGATCGAGCAGCACTATGAAGAGTGGTTTGAGGCTGTATGGTTGGTAGCTGTCTCAAAAGAAACCCAGTTCAAGCGCCTGATGAAACGCAACCACTTATCAGAACGGCAGGCTAAAGAACGCATCGCTGCTCAAATGCCGCTAGATGAAAAAAGAGCCCATGCAGATCTGCTCTTAGACAATAATGGTGATCTAACGGCCCTCTATGCCCAATTAGATGCAGCCCTAAAACAATTAGAAAGAAGATGATTTTATCACAAGAGAAATCAATTGGCGTAAAAATCTATATATTGCCTGGATCGGGTGCTTTTTCATCGGAGCTAGCCTTTCGTTAGTTGTGCCTTTTATGGCCCTATTTGTAGAAGAGTTGGGCGTTACGGGCAAGGCTGTTCCTTTTTATGCTGGGATTGCCGTCGCGAGTTCTTCTGTTACCTCTGCGATCATGTCTCCTATCTGGGGGAGCCTAGCCGACCGCTATGGTCGAAAACCCATGATGCTCAGGGCTTCTATTGCTATGACCCTAACCATGGGAGGGATCGCCTTTGTGCCATCCGTCTTTTGGCTCTTGGTTTTACGCTTTCTCAACGGTGTCTTTTCAGGTTTTGTCCCAAATAGTACAGCCTTGATTGCCAGTCAAGTATCAAAGGACCAATCAGGCTATGCCCTGGGGACTTTGTCGACCGGTGTCGTAGCTGGAACCTTGATGGGGCCTTTGATTGGGGGACTCATTGCTGAAAATCTGGGAATGCGCAATGTCTTTCTTTTGGTTGGTTTTTTCTTATTTCTAGTGTCCCTTTTAACCTTTTGGGGCATCGAGGAAGACTATGAGCCCATTCCAAAAGAAGAACAAAAATCCAGTTGGCAGTTGCTCATGTCCATTCAGCAAAAGGATATTCTCTTAGGCCTCTTTTTGACCAGTATGACCATTCAAATGATCGCCCAATCTATTTCTCCAATCCTGCCTCTTTATGTGCGAGCTTTAGGGCAAAGAGATAACTTGATTTTTGTATCGGGGATGATTGTTTCGGCTATGGGAGTCTCTAGTATGCTCTTTTCAGGTTGGATGGGAAAACTCGGAGACCGAATCGGGAATCACCGGCTTTTATTAATCGCCCTTCTCTATAGTGGTTGCCTTTATATTCTCTGTGCCCAAGCGCAAACGCCTCTGCAATTAGGAATCTTACGCTTCCTCTTTGGGATCGGGACAGGAGCCCTACTACCTGGAGTTTCTGCATTATTGAATCGATTAACCCCTCCTGAAGGGATCTCTCGGATCTTTAGCTACAACCAGCTCTTTTATTACTTAGGTGGCGTGTTAGGGCCAATGATGGGATCGAGTATTTTCATGCATTTTGGCTATCATTGGGTATTTTACGGTACAGCCCTTTTGGCCTTTACCGATTTGATGTTCCTCTTATTCTTATTTAGAAAGTATTTGAAAGTGAGAGACGTACGTGCGAATTAAAGTTCAATTGACCTGCACCAGCTGTGGGAGTCAGAATTATTTGACCAGTAAAAATACCAAAACCCATCCTGAAAAGATCGAGGTCTTGAAGTATTGTCCCAAGGAAAGAAAAGTAACCTTACATATTGAATCAAAATGATTTTCATGGTATAATAGTGAAGATTTTAAGGAGTTTTGAATATGAGCGGAGCATTAACAACTATTTTACTAGTATTATCAGTATTGATTATTATCGCAATTTTTATGCAACCAACAAAAAACCAATCGAGCAACGTCTTTGACGCAAGCTCAAATGACTTGTTTGAACGTTCAAAAGCGCGCGGGTTTGAAGCCGTGATGCAGCGTTTAACAGCTATTATGATCTTCTTTTGGTTATTGATCGCGATGATCTTAATGGTACTTTCTAGTAGATAAGATAGGCTCAGACAATGTCTTTGCCTATTTTTATTTTGTAAAACAAAGACACAAGTAGATAGAAAAAAGGAGGCTGGATAACCAGCAAATACATTCATGAAAACAAGTATTAAAGAATATTTACAAGAGCATGACAAAGCCCAGATCAATGATCTGGCAGCAGCTCTAGGAAAAGAAGGATCTAAGGATTTTCGTGACTTGGTCAAAACCATCTCTCTGATGGAACGCCGTCATGAGTTGAAATTCGAGGATGATGGCTCTCTTCGTTTGGCTCAAAAGAAGGCCCCAGCCATTACCCTCAAGGGGATCTTTCATGCCCATAAAAATGGCTTTGGCTTTGTCAGTTTAGAAGGCGAAGAAGAGGACCTCTTTGTTGGCCGAAATGATGTCAACCACGCCATCGATGGGGATACTGTTGAGATCGTCATTACCAAGGTAGCAGACCGAAACAAAGGAACGGCAGCAGAAGCGAAGATTATTGATGTCTTGGATCATAGCGTCAAAACGGTTGTTGGACAAATTGTTCTGGATGAGGAAAAGCCCAAATATGCCGGCTACATCCGTTCGAAAAATCAAAAAATCAGCCAGCTGATCTATGTGAAGAAGCCAGCCATCCAATTGGAAGGGACCGAAATCCTCAAGGTCGAAATTGATCAATACCCGAGCCGCAAGCACAATTATTTTGTGGCAACTGTGCGGGATGTGGTCGGTCATGTGACAGATCCTGGAATCGATGTCTTGGAAGTGCTAGAATCCATGGATATCGTCTCAGAATTTCCAGAAGAAGTGCTGAAAGAGGCTGAGCAGATTCCAGATGCACCGTCTGCAAAGGATTTAGAGGGACGCTTGGATCTGCGAGAGGAGATTACCTTTACCATCGATGGGGCAGATGCCAAAGACTTGGACGATGCGGTCCATATCAAGCCACTCAAGAACGGCAATTTTGAGCTGGGGGTTCACATCGCAGATGTCTCTTATTACGTTACAGAAGGCTCAGCACTTGATAAGGAAGCTCTAAATCGTGCAACTTCTGTCTATGTGACCGACCGAGTAGTACCCATGCTTCCAGAACGCTTGTCCAATGGGATCTGTTCTTTAAATCCGAATGTGGACCGCCTGACCCAGTCTGCCATCATGGAGATTGATCCCCATGGAAAGGTCGTCAAGCACACCATTACCCAAACTGTCATCAATACGACCTTCCGAATGACCTATAGTGACGTCAATGATATCTTAGCAGGTGACGAAGACAAGGCTCAAACCTTTAAGAAAATTGTCCCAAGTATTCATCAAATGGCCACCCTGCATGGTATTCTAGAAAGCATGCGGATTCGCCGAGGAGCCCTTAATTTTGATACCAATGAGGCTAAAATCCTAGTCAATAAAGAAGGAAAACCAGTTGATATCGTCCTCCGTCAAAGAGGAATTGCGGAGCGGATGATTGAGTCCTTTATGTTGATTGCCAATGAAACGGTGGCGGAGCACTTTACACGAATGAAACTGCCGTTCATCTACCGGATCCACGAAGATCCAAAGGCAGAAAAAGTACAGAAGTTTATCGATTATGCTTCTAGCTTTGGGATCCAAATCTACGGAACGGCTAGTGACATGAGCCAAGAAGCCCTGCAAGAAATTATGCGCAAGGTTGAAGGAGAACCTTATGCAGATGTCCTTTCGATGATGTTGTTGCGCTCGATGCAACAGGCCCGTTATTCGGAGCACAACCATGGCCACTATGGGCTTGCTGCGGAATATTATACCCACTTTACTAGTCCCATTCGCCGGTATCCGGACCTGATGGTTCATCGAATGGTGCGCGAATACGGTAAATCCCAAGAAGTGGCAGAACACTTTGAACAAGTCCTTCCAGACATTGCCAGCCAATCCTCTAGTCGAGAGCGCCGGGCTATTGACGCAGAGCGTGAAGTAGAAGCCATGAAAAAGGCCGAATACATGGAAGACTATGTTGGGGAAGAGTACGATGCTGTGGTTTCCAGTGTAGTGAAATTTGGCCTTTTTGTGGAGTTGCCAAATACAGTCGAAGGGTTGATCCATATTACCAATCTTCCTGAATTCTACCATTTTAATGAACGAGATCTAACCCTTCGCGGAGAAAAATCAGGAGTGACCTTCCGTGTTGGTCAGCAAATCCGGATCAAGGTAGAAAGAGCCGACAAGATGACAGGAGAGATTGATTTCTCTTATATTCCAAGTGAATGGGATGTCGTCGAAAAAGGTCTCAAGTCTAAAGGACGTGACCGAGATGGCAATCGTAGAGATCGCAGACGCAAGGACAAAAAAGTTTCTAAGGGATCAACCGCTAGAAAAGATGACAAGCGGAAAGATTCTTCCTCTAAATCCAAAAAGAAAAAAGGGAAGAAACCATTTTACAAGGAAGTAGCAAAGAAAGGAGCCAAACATGGCAAAGGGCGAAGGAAAGGTAGTCGCACAAAATAAAAAGGCGAGACATGACTACACCATCGTGGATACAATAGAAGCAGGGATGGTGCTGACAGGTACAGAGATCAAAAGTGTCCGTGCAGCACGCATTAACTTGAAAGATGGTTTTGCACAAGTTAAAAATGGAGAAGTTTGGCTCAGCAACGTCCATATTGCCCCTTATGAGGAAGGCAATATCTGGAACCAAGATCCAGATCGTCGCCGCAAGCTCCTGCTTCACAAAAAGCAAATCCAAAAGCTGGACCAAGAAACCAAAGGAACTGGGATGACCCTGGTGCCATTGAAAGTCTATCTTAAAGACGGTTATGCCAAATTGCTTTTGGGGCTTGCCAAAGGGAAACATGATTATGATAAGCGTGAATCCATCAAACGTCGGGAACAAAACCGGGATATCGCACGGGTCATGAAACAATATAATACACGTTAAACTAAAAAAGCAATTCTGAAACTTGTTTCAGAATTGCTTTTTACTCGGATAGGGGCCTTTTTTCTAACTTGTAAAAAGGGGCTTTTTCCTGTATGATAAGGGTACTGAAAGAATAAGGAGAAGGCACATGACACAAAAATTGATCGCTTACAAGCGCATGCCTATCTGGACTAAGGATACCATGCCAGAAGCTCTTCAAAGAAAGCACAATACCAAGGTAGGAACCTGGGGGAAGATTACGGTTCTAAAAGGTCAGTTAAGATTTATTGAATTGACAGCAGAGGGAGAAGAAATCGCGAGCCACCTTTTTGAAGCAGGAGCAGAGAACCCCATGGCCGAGCCCCAGGCCTGGCACCGTGTCGAAGCGGCGACTGATGATGTTGAGTGGTACTTGGAATTTTACTGTGAGCCAAAAGACTATTTTCCTAAAAAGTACAATACCAACCCTGTCCATTCAGAGGTGCTAGAAGCAGTGGGAATTGTCCCAGCTGGAAAGGCGCTGGATCTAGGATGTGGGCAAGGACGCAATGCTCTCTTTTTGGCCCAACATGGCTTTGATGTGACAGCAGTAGATCAAAATGAATTGGCTCTTGAGATCTTACAAAGTATTGTCGCTGAGGAAGATATGGACATGCCAGTAGGACTTTATGATATCAATGCTGCTGCACTCATCCAAAACTATGATTTCATCGTGTCAACTGTGGTCCTCATGTTTTTAGAGGCAGAGCGGATCCCAGCGATCATTCGCAATATGCAAGAGCATACCAACCCAGGTGGCTACAATCTCATTGTCTGTGCCATGGATACAGAAGATTATCCTTGTCAGATGCCCTTCTCGTTTACCTTTAAAGAAGGAGAATTGGCGGAGTATTACAAGGATTGGGAATTGGTCAAATACAATGAAAATCCTGGCCACCTCCATCGTCGAGATGAGAATGGAAATCGAATTCAACTTCGATTTGCAACCATGTTGGCAAAGAAAAAGCAGGATGTTAAGATCCTGCTTTCAGATTGAAGAGAAAGTCATATAAAAAACTTTCCTTAGGTGAGTACGGACGTTAGGTGAAATTATCCAGTGGATGATTTCAGCAATC